>CAMZKI010000290.1 GCA_947311125.1 uncultured Chlorobiota bacterium | reverse complement strand
CGGCAGTGTCTTTTTTAAGTATTTTAAAACGTATAGGAACAGTTTCTTTTTTCAAAAACATAATTTTGTCCTGCAGTTGAGCAATCTTTTTTTCTTGTTTTTGTTTTAAAAAGTCAAGACCGAAAAATGCTGCTGCAGTAATTACTGCAAGAATAAGAATTACTATAATTATGTTTTTGAAAAAAGAAACTGTTCCTATACGTTTTAAAATACTTAAAAAAGACACTGCCGAAATAAAATTTGTAATAAAATTTTATGATCAGGATTATGTAGAGTTCAATACAGATACTATAACTTTGCAAGGACAGGAACTGTCTTTTGATTTTAATGTCGTACCTGTAACAAAAAATTTAAACATTGCTTTTCCGACAAAAATTTTCACTAATAAAATTCCGGCTAAAGAAGGCATTTTGCTTTTCAAATATTATGATGACAAAGGCTTTCCTCAAACTATGAGTATTAACGGTGCAGATTCGGCATATATAAACAGGATGACAGAACTTTTTGCAAAAATCAAATCCGGTAATACCGAAAACATTCAGGGAATTTACGGAAGTATGGTTCAGGATATTGCTAAACTCAACGAATTTGAAGTAAATCATATCTATAAAATAATAATACACACAAAAGGCGGCATTGAAGTTACCGAAGATTTTAATTAATAACCGTAAAAACAAACTCAAATATCTGAAGCTATGGGCAACTCTCAAGAATTATTACAACAAATCAACTGGTTTCTTAAACCTGTTTCCGATTTTATTTTATTCCTGTTTACAACAAAAACAGGATACGCACTCCTTCTGCTCTTTTTAATTCTGTACGTTATTCTTTCAATGTATAATTCTTTTAAAATAAGAAGATTAGCACACGAAGCAGTCAGTCGCAATCTAAGACCTTCATTTTTTGAAAAAATTTATATTTTTTTCAGTGAACTTATAAAAACATTCTTGGGAATAATATCAAAATTACCCGTATTACTCGGTGTTTTTTTAATTCTTTTCGGAATTGTAGGCTTGTCAAATGCTTTTACCACAATCGATGATTACGTGGCAAATCAAAAACGTATTCAGGAGCTTAAAACCGTAGTTAAGAATCTTAATAAAAGCTACATAGTTGCAAAACTTAATATTGAAGACATTGACTATGTTAACAATATAACCAAGCTTAAAATTTATTATTACGATTACGAACTTGACGACTATCTGCCTAATCCTCAATCTGTTGAAATAAAGGGACGAGATATTTATTTTCTGAATCTTGTAATGAATTTTGATTATTCGGAAATAGAAACAGGCAGAAAAATAAATATGGTAATGCCGTATATGATTTTCAGTGAAGAAGTTCCTAAAGACAAAGGAATAAAACTTCAAACTACGGATTCTTTGGGAATCCCTTACATTTTTCACAGAGACGATAACGAAATTTACGGAATTGACAAAGAAAATTATTATTCCAGGCTTAAAGAATTCTCAGAATTTATGACCGACCCCGAGAAAGCTCGTAAAGAAGGCATTAAAAGCTTTTATGCGGCAGCTCCGCATTTTATAAACAGAATAAAAAAAGGACAAAGCATTATTGTCTGGGTTGAACAAACCGGAGGTCTTGTTCTGAAAAAAGAAAGAGTATTTTAATATTTAAAACACATTTCAAAAAAAGTATGAAGTCGTTTAATCTCTTCATACTTTTCCTTTTTTACATTTAAACTCGTTTTTTTTGCAACAACTTGAAGCAGACATACAATTCCTGAAGGGTGTAGGACCAAAACGTGCAGAATTACTTAACAAAGAGCTGAATATCTTTACAGGAAAAGATTTACTTTTTCATTTTCCCTTCAGATACATTGACCGCACTAAATTTTACAAAATAGCGGATATCAGCGAAAATTTACCGAATATACAGGCAAAAGGTATTATAACAAACTTTCAGACCAAAGGCTCCGGCAGAAAAACATATCTCACTGCCGATTTTTATGATGAAACCGGAAAAATAGAACTTATCTGGTTCAAAGGCACAAAATGGGTTAAGCAAAGTTTAACATCAGGGAAAGAATATATCGTTTTCGGGAAACCTGCCCGCTACGGAAGAAAAATAAATATTGCACATCCGGAAATTGACAAACCCGAAGATGCCGAAAAAAAAATAACATCATCATTGCAAGCTGTTTACCCATCTACGGAAAAACTTACAAAAAACAATATCACATCAAAAGTCTTCAGAAAAATAATTGCCGGAGTGCTTGAAACATCACTTTCTGAAATTACCGAAACATTGCCCTTATACATTGTCAAAAAATATCACTTACTGCCTTTCAGGAAAGCAATAATAAATATACATTTCCCTGAAAATGCAGAAAAACTGAAACGAGCTTTATATCGCCTTAAATTTGAAGAACTTTTCTATATTCAACTCAGTATTTTAAAGAAAAAATTTGGAAGACGCCTTAAATACAACGGCTTTATATTCTCAAAAGTCGGTTTTTATTTCAATAAATTTTATAATGAAAAACTGCCTTTCGAACTTACAAATGCCCAAAAGCGAGTTATTAAAGAAATAAGAAAAGATTTTGCTTCCGGAAAACAAGTAAACCGACTTTTGCAAGGCGATGTAGGAAGCGGCAAAACCCTTGTGGCTCTAATGCTTATGCTTATTGCCGTTGACAACGGATATCAGGCAAGTTTAATGGCTCCTACGGAAATTTTAGCCGGACAACATTTTAAAACAATACGCAATTTTCTTGACGGTTTAGGATTAGAAACAGCTCTTTTAACAGGTTCCGTAAAACAATCAGAAAGAAAAAAACTTCATAAAGATTTAGAATCAGGGAGGATAAATATATTGATAGGAACACACGCACTAATTGAAGATATCGTAGTTTTTAAAAATCTCGGATTAGTTGTTATTGACGAACAGCATCGCTTCGGTGTGGCACAAAGAGCAAAAATGTGGAAAAAAAACATACGTCCGCCTCATGTAATAGTAATGACGGCTACACCAATTCCGAGAACATTAGCAATGACCGTTTACGGCGACCTTGAAATATCCGTCATAAACGAACTCCCTCCCGGCAGAAAACCCGTAAAAACCATACATTCTTATGACGGGAAACGACTCAGTGTTTTTAAATTTATTAAAGAACAAATAAAAGCAGGCAGGCAGATTTATATTGTGTATCCTTTAATTTACGAGTCCGAAAATTTTGATTATAAAGATTTGGAAGACGGCCTTGAAAGTATAAGCAGAGCGTTCCCGCCTCCTGAATATGCAATAAGCGTTTTGCACGGACGTATGAAACCGGAAGAAAAAGAAAAATCAATGCAGCTTTTTATTAAAGGCATTACAAATATAATGATAGCAACAACCGTAATAGAAGTCGGTGTTGATGTTCCTAACGCAAGTGTTATGATAATAGAAAGTGCAGAGCGTTTCGGATTATCTCAACTGCATCAGTTAAGAGGCAGGGTCGGAAGAGGTGCAGACCAATCTTATTGTATATTAATGACATCCTACAAATTATCAAAAGAAGCAAAAATACGTATAAAAACAATGACCGAAACAAATGACGGTTTCAAAATTGCTGAAGTTGATATGAAACTTCGCGGGCCCGGCGATACCGAAGGCACTCGCCAAAGCGGTATTCCGTTTGAACTTAAACTTTCGGATTTGAGTAAAGATTACAAAATACTCGAAACAGCAAGAAATGCCGCCGACTTAATCCTGACCGAAGACCCGGAGTTAACACAAGACAAAAATCAAATTTTGATAAAACAATTGAAATCCCTTATTGTCAGAAATAAAAAATGGGGAATGATTAGTTAGAAAAATACCGCAAAAATTATACGGGTAAATAAATTTTATCACATAACTCAACATATTCAGTTCTCACATCACTCATAAAAGTTATGCCGCCTCCGCTTTTGAAAAAAAATTTGTCTTTGTTTTTTTCAATAAATCTTATCATAACAAAACTGTCAACATTTTCCCCGTCAAAATATCCGGCAACGCCCGTATAAAAATTTCTGCTATGAGTTTCTGTCGATTTTATAATCTCAACCGTTTTCTTTTTCGGTGCACCGGAAACTGAACCTGCCGGCAGAAGTTTACTGAAAACAGTCCCTATATTTTCCGTATAATTATCCGGTAAAATTCCGCTCACCTCCGAACTTACCTGCAATAAATTTTTTCTGTTAGTCCTAATTTTATCAATATATCTGAATTTCTCAACTTTTACGTTTCTTGCAACAATATTTAAATCATTACGAATTAAATCAACAATCGTATAATGTTCAGCAATCTCTTTTTTATCATTTAAAATTTTTTTTCGGCATTCGGAATATCAGCATCTATAGTGCCTTTCATCGGATAAGAAAAAATTTTGCCGCTCCTTATCTTTACGAAAATTTCGGGAGAAAAAACCGTAAATCTGTCTTTAACATACAATTTATAAGGAGCTTTCGCAAAGCCATATACGTCTTTCAAATTAAATTTACCGGTTATTTCACTTGAAAAAGTAAGGTTAAGTAAATAAGTATTACCGCCTTTTATTTCTTTCTTAACCTTGTTAAAAGCCGTCTCAAAATCTGAGAACGAAGGCGGTTTAACTTCAAAATCAATTTCTTTTTTTATTTTAGACTCCTCAGAATCAAAAGAAAATTTAATTTTGTCGGTGTCTGTTTCCCGGTTCGACAAAACATAAGCGCTTGAAAAATCAAAATCAATAATAAACAAAAACGGAATTTTTCTTTTTCCGAAGTCGTTCATTTTTTCAATAGCTGCCTGTTTACCTAAAATATTGATATGCAAAAAGTTTTATTAATTGATAATTACGATTCGTTCACTTACAATCTGGCACAATTGCTTACAGAAAGCAATATGTGTAATTTTGACATTATAAAAAACGACAACGTAAAATTAAATGAAATTTCTAAATATGATAAAATTCTTATTTCTCCAGGACCCGGGCTGCCAAAAAATGCCGGGTTTCTGATGAGGGTCATAGACAAACGGCACAAAAAAACCCCCATACTCGGAATTTGTCTCGGGATGCAGGCAATTGCCGAGTATTTCGATGCAAAATTATATAATCTTAACAATGTTTATCACGGCATGAAGGTAAATACAAAAATTATTGACAAAAATGAAGTTATTTTTAAGAACATACCGCAAACTATAGAAACAGGTCTTTACCACTCTTGGGCAGTTTATAAAAACACAGGAAAAAATTTAAAAATTACCGCTGTTTCCGAAACAGGTATTATTATGGGGATAAAGCATAAAGCATATGATATAAAAGGAATTCAGTTTCACCCCGAATCGTATATGACGAATTTCGGTTCGGAAATTATTAAAAACTGGTTGCAAAATTAAGAAATAAACCGCAAATATGATACTCAAAAAATGATACTAATGTTAGTTAGTTGTTCATAAAATGTCAATAACAAAAATTAAAAAAAGACGGGACGACATATTGTTTAGAATTTAAAAATGCCTATTTTAGCGTTTTATTTCAAAAACATAATTTATTTTAAGATATACAGATATGAAATTTATTGTTTCCAGCACAGAGTTACTCTCTCATTTACAAAGAGTAAGTAAAGCAATCAGCGGCAAATCAACAATCCCTGTTTTGGACAGTTTTTTATTCGACCTTGTCGAAAAAGAGCTCACAATTACCGCTTCCGACTTAGAATCTACATTAATAACTAAAATTACTTTAGAAAATACAGAAGGAGAAGGAAAAATTGCATTAGAAGCAAAAAGATTACTTGATATATTAAAAGAGTTTCCGGAACAGCCGCTTACTTTTGAAATTGATTCAGAAAACCTGGCTACCACAATATTGTCTGAAAATGGTAAATTCAGTGTTGTAGGCTCACCTGCAGACGAATATCCTAAATACCCCGAATTATCGGAAGATACTAAAATAACCTTAACCGTTTCGGCAGAACTTCTCGACAGCGGAATAAGTAAAACGGTATTTGCAACTGCAAATGACGAATTGCGTCCCGTTATGAACGGAATTTATTTTGCAATAGCAGAAGACAGCATAACATTTGTAGCTTCAGACTCTCACAAATTAGTCCGCTATAAAAGAACAGACATAAAAGCCGATAAGGAAGCATCTTTTATTTTACCGAAAAAACCCGCAAACCTTTTAAAAGCACTTCTGGCATCCTCAGAAGATAATGTTTCCGTTGCTTTTGATGATAAAAACGCAGTATTCACTTTCAGTGAATTTAAACTTATATGCAGATTGACAGAGGGTAAATATCCGAATTACGAATCAGTTATCCCCACCGAAAATCCCAATAAACTTATTATAAACAGGCAAGATATATACAATACTATAAAAAGAGTCTCTGTATTTTCAAATCAGGCAAGTAATTTAATAAAACTGCATTTAACTGCAAATGAATTAACCGTCTCGGCACAAGACATTGATTTTTCAATTTCAGCACACGAACGTTTAGCTTGTCAATATCAGGGAGATAATATGGAAATTGGATTTAAATCTGTTTTTCTCTTGGAGATACTTGCCAATATAGGTTCCGATGAAGTTGTTTTCGAACTGTCAGACCCCTCAAAAGCAGGACTTATGTTGCCTTTTAAATCAGATTCAGACAATGAAGACGTTCTTATGCTTTTAATGCCTATGATGATAAACGGATAACTCTTATAAAAATAACAATGTTAAATTCAAGTCGTTTGCAAAATTCGCAAACGATTTTTTTATTCTCTCAAAAAATTTAACATATAAAAAATAATGATAAAGCAATTTATTTAAAAAAAAGTATTTCCTTTGCGAACTTTTTACAAACAGAATGTTATTAAACATAAAATCATTTTAAAACTTTCAAATTAATAAAATAAACAATTTTTAATCAAAAATGAAACTTCAGAAATTAAGAAACATAGGCATTGCAGCACATATAGATGCAGGAAAAACGACAGTAACCGAACGTATTTTATTCTATACGGGAGTAACCCGAAAAGTGGGGGAAGTCCATGACGGAGAAGCAGAGAGAGAGAGAGAAATTGAGAAAGAGAGAGACAGACAGAGGGAGAGAGAGAGAGAGAGAGAGAGAGAGAGAAAAAAAGAAAAAAAAAAAAAAAAAAAAAAAAAAAAAAAAAAGGGGGGGGGGGGGGGGGGGGGGGGGGGGGGGGGGGGGGGGGGGG
>CAMZKI010000289.1 GCA_947311125.1 uncultured Chlorobiota bacterium | reverse complement strand
TAAAAAAATGAAAAAAATCAGTTTAATTTTAGCAGTAGTGCTTGGTTTTGCAATAACATTTACAAGTTGCAAAAAAGACGAAGAATTGACGAAAGCGGATATCATTCCGCAAAATTTTAAAGTTGACATTCCGAACTCAATCAGTCAGCAAGTTGTAAAAGCTTCAAAAGCCGATGTTTTAACCGGAGATGATATCTACCGGCATCTCGGAACTTTTATTCATATAGGCGAAAATGCTGCCGATATTGTTCAGGAAATAATGAGAGCCGTTCGTCAATACGATTTAGACCAAGCAATGACTTTTTCTTATCAAAGCGATGATGACGGAAGAATAAAAAATGTTGTTATTATCGAAAATTCCGATTTCGACGGAACTGCCTGGGAGTATCAGTTAACGATGACAGATGCAGATTCTGAGACAAATACTGACGGAGGCAAAGCAATGCAGATTTTTTGGAATAACGATCCCGTGAAAGGAATTGCAATTTTGAAACCGTATAATATTAACAGAGCAAGTAACGATGAGTGGTCCGGTGAAAATACAATGTTTAGAATTGATTACAGTGAAGCAGGAACAGATTATGAAGCGGAAATGACCGTTTATATATCAGGACTTGTTTTACCTGACCCGACCGTAGGAGACAATAAATTTGCAATGGAAACTCTGAAAATGTTTGCGGGCAAAAAAGGTAATATAATAGATGTTTACGGAAACTCGAATCATCCGAATGCAAACTTTTTTGATGATAATACAGGTTTTAACTGGGCGTTTATTGCTTCAGGAGATGAGAATTCAGATATAGGCGTGGCAGAGGTAGGACTTCCTCCAAGCACACTGAACGAAACAGACAGAAATGTAATTCTGAAAGATTACTCTGTTTATAATGTGTTTTATAACCAATTGACAGCTTTGGGATATAATGATACCGATATCCAAATCTATCTGGTTAACACTCAAGCTCCCGGATATTTTACTGCAAACGGTTTTTTATCTGCAGGAACTTCTCCCGGAACTTCATACGATGAGATAGAAACTTCAATGAATACCTTATCACCTTACAACCCGGTTCAAATATCAAATTTAGTAATTGAGTTCAAAAATGATGCTTCATAAATGAGCAGTTAAATTGTAATTGTTTTTCTTAAATTCAGAGCGGGCAAAACTGTATGCCTGCTCTTTTTGTTTTTAAACTTTTATGCACATAATTATTAATACACATTAAATTATATCTTTGCAACAAATTATTGTACAACTTGTAATATTATGAAATCAAAATGTATAATTGTTGACGACGAACCCCTTGCCCGAAAAGTTATAAAAACACATCTGCAAAATTTTGATGATATAGAAATTATTGCTGAGTGCGGAAATGCCGTAGAGGCAGACAGAGTTATAAGAGAAAATAATATTGATTTGATATTTTTAGATATTGAAATGCCTCAAATTTCAGGATTTGACTTTTTGAAAAACCTTAAAAACTCACCTAAAATAATTATTGTTACGGCATATCGTAATTATGCCCTGAAGGGATATGAATATGATATTGTTGATTATTTACTGAAACCGGTATCTTTCGACAGGTTTTATAAAGCAGTAACAAAGTTCTTTAAACAACTCAAAAATACAGAAATAAATATATTCGAGGAAGGCGATTTTGCAGGAAAATCTTTTATTTATTTTAATGAAGACAAAACCATTTATAAGATTTATTTAAACGAAATACTTTACCTGGAAAGTTTTAGAGAATATATTAAAGTCCATACTGCAAATAGAGCAATAATGACAAAGTTGCCCATAAGTAAAATAGAAGAAAAGCTTAAAGATAAAGGCTTTGCCAGAATTCATAAATCTTATATAGTATCCTTAGGTAAAATAAACTCTTTCAACTCTCGAATCATTAATATCGGAGACACAGAGTTGCCCATAGGCAGAACATATAAGGATGCGGTTATGAAAGTATTGAAATTTGATCCGGACTTGTTGTAAATTATATCTCATTATAAAATGACAAAGACTTTAAAAAAAACCGTTAAAACTATATTGTTTTTTTTCACGGGAATAGGAATTTTCTGGCTCGTTTACCGAAAACAAAATATAGACGAATTAAAAAATGCACTTCTGAGTGCGGATTATTTGTGGATATTTATCTCATTGATTCTCGGCGTTTTAAGTCATATAAGCAGAGCGATAAGGTGGAATTTATTAATATATCCGCTGGGATATAAACCAAAAGTTATAAATTCTTTTTTTTCCGTAATGATAATGTATCTGTCAAATATGGCAATACCGCGATCCGGTGAAATTGTCCGCTGCGGAGTTATGTCAAAGACAGAAAACATACCGGTTTCAAAATTGCTCGGAACTGTTTTTACCGAAAGAATTATTGATTTTATCTTATTGTTCACATTGCTTGCAATTGTTATGATAACACAAATGCAGGTTATTATTGAAATGCTTAATAATAATCCGGGACTAAAATCAAACCTTAGCAGTCTGATGTCTTCTGTACCCGTTCTTTCCGGAATTATGATTTTGCTTATTCTTGCGATTTATGTATTATATCGCTTCAGACATAAAATAAAACACTTTAGCCTTTATAAAAAAGTTGAAAATATTCTGAAAGGCTTTGCCGACGGAATAAAAAGTATTCTTAAAATGGAACGAAGGTTAGAGTTTATAGCACACTCCGTCTTTATTTGGGCAATGTATTTTTTGATGATTTATATTGTTTTCAGAAGTTTTAATTTTACCGAGCATCTCGGTCTTTTATCCGGGTTGACGGTATTTGTGATGTCTGCATTCGGAATGGTAGCACCTTCACCCGGCGGTATAGGAACCTGGCACTTTATGGTTATTCAGACATTAATGATTTACGGTGTTGATAAAACCGACGCAGGAGCTTTCGCATTTGCATCACACGAATCAATGACACTGATGATGATTGTTGTGGGTGTGCTGTCAATTATATTATTACCGGCAGTAAATAAAAAAAGGCAAAAAAAATGACTAAAATTTTGATTGTAATAAAAAAGTTCTTAATTTTGCAGTCCTTTAACGAAACGCACTAAAAAAGTTTGAATATTAAAATATATTGCGAGGTGGAGCAGTTGGTAGCTCGTCGGGCTCATAACCCGAAGGTCGTTGGTTCAAGTCCAGCCCT
>CAMZKI010000288.1 GCA_947311125.1 uncultured Chlorobiota bacterium | reverse complement strand
TTACGATTTTTTTCACCGCCTATCTGGTCGGCATAACCATCGGTAAACAGGTAAATAACATCATCTTTTTGCAGTTGTATGCTTGTTGTTTCAAAATCTTTTTCTATCGGATAATAGCCGATGGGATTACGAGTTGCTTTATATTCCGTTAACTCATCATTGCGAGCTATAATAAGCGAATTGAATGCTCCGGAAAATTGCATTTCGTTTGTTTCGATATTTACGGCACATAAGCTGATATCCATACCGTTTTTGTTTTCTAAGGTATTTCCGTATGAATGGAAAGTTTCTTTTACCCTTTTTCGGAGGGTATTTAGTGCTTCACCGGTATCATCAACGCGTCCTTGAGAAACAATATCATCTAAAAAGCTCATACCCAACATTGTGATTAGGGCACCGGGAACACCGTGTCCGGTACAATCTGCAACGGCAAAAACCAGCCAATTATTTGTTTTTTTGATATAATAGAAGTCGCCGCCGATGGTTTCTTTCGGTTGATAATAAATAAAAAACTCTCCCGGTATAACTTTTTCTGTATAGTTTTTTTCCGGTAACAGTGAATTTTGAATATATTTTGAATAATTTATGGAATCATTCAGATGCTCTAAAGTACTTTCTGCTTTTTCTTTTAATTGTTCTATTTCTTTGGCGTACATTTCAACTTCAAAACTTCGTTGTTCCACCTCAAGTTTTTGAGCAAAAAGTTTTTGATTTAATATTTCTTGTTCTTTTTTTTGTTCTTCAATTTGTTTAAGATAAATTTCAACTTCTTGATTTCGTTGCTCAACTTCCAATTTTTGGGCAAATAATTTTTGATTTAACGCCTCTTGTTCTTTTGCTTGTTCTTCGAGTTGTTTGGAATATTGTTCAACTTCAAGACTTCGTTGTTCGACTTCTAATTTTTGAGCAAAAAGTTTTTGATTTAATGCTTCTTGCTCTTTATTTTGTTTCTCAATTTGTTTTGAATATTGCTCAACTTCCTGATTTCGTTGCTCAACTTCCAATTTTTGGGCAAACAATTTTTGGTTTAATGCTTCTTGTTCTTTTGCCTGTTCTTCGAGTTGTTTTGAGTAAAGTTCAACTTCTTGATTTCGTTGTTCAACTTCCAATTTTTGAGCAAAAAGTTTTTGATTCAGTGCTTCTTGTTCTTTTGCCTGTTCTTCAAGTTGTTTAGAGTAAAGCTCAACTTCATGATTTCGTTGTTCAACTTCCAACTTTTGAGCGAAAAGTTTTTGGTTTAATGCTTCTTGTTCTTTTGCTTGTTTTTCAAGTTGTTTAGCATATTGTTCTAATTCGTTTCTTTTTGTATCAACTGCTTTCTTCTGTGCTAAAATTGTCTGATTTAATATTTCCTGTTCTCTGTTTTTTTGTTCCAGTTGGGTTAAATATAGGCGAATGTCTTTATTTCTTTTTTCGAGTTCGATTTTTTGTTTTTCTAAATAATTTTTTGTTTTCAGTATTTCGTCTTGTGATTTTTTTCGGTTTATAACAGAGGCTAATGTATCACTTACCGATTGCAGAAATTTAACTTCTGATTCTGTTTTTTCGTGTTTATGTTCCGTATAAATATTCAGAACTCCGAGAACCTCGTTATTCATCATTATCGGCAGGTTATAGTGTCCGTGCTCCTCCATATTTTTAAACCTTATTTCGTGTTTATGACCTATATGGTTGCAGTATTGCATTTTCTTTTCTGATAATGCTTTACCGCAAAGGCATTCGCCCGGTTTTATTAATGCACAACGTTCGGCAACTTCATCTAAATTTTTTTCGGCAACCATTCTCAAATTTCCGTTTGTATCTGTCAGAAAAACAGAACCTTTTGAAATAATATTCAGCCAGGGAAGTGCTAATAATTTATTAAGAGCATCTTGCAAGAATTCTTCCGTGCTTCTTTCTTTTCCGCTTACATTTCTTAATATTTCGGCTAAGGCGGCTTGCGAACGAATTAATTCGGTTGACTCTTCTAATTCTTTTTTTGCTTTATCGGCTTTCTCTTTTTCTTCTTTTGCAACTTGCAGTGCACGTTTAATTTTTTTGTTTTTTCTTGAATTTGCAATAAATAAAATAATCAAAAACAGAAGAATTAATATTCCCGCAAGCATTATGAGTTGGAATAAACTAAGATTTTTTTTAAGTCCTTCATTGGTTTTTGCCAGTTCAAGATTTTGTCGTTTTTCTGTTTCCAATTCAACATCCCGCTCTAATTGAACAAGTTTTTCGGCTTCGTTCAATTGCAAGATTTCGGTTAAAAGTGTTTGATATTTGAATGCTTTTTGAAAATCCGTATGTTTTTTTGCTGCTTTTACGGATAATTTCAGTGTTTTTGTTTTAATTGAAACATTGTTGAAACTGTCGGCATATTGTAATGCTGTTTCGGCATCTTTCAATAAACGTTTATAATCGTCTTTTTTAAAATCTGTTTTCACATAGAAATAAAATACTCTTGCCATATCAAATTTGTCAAAAGTAAGTGCATACTCTTTTGCCGTGTCAATATCGGCATATGCTTTATCAAACTTGTTCGTTTGTGTGTAAGATGTACTTCTGAAAAGGTGTAAATCGTTAAAATAATGAAAGTTATTGTATTTGTTACAGATTTCAATTCCTTTCGTAAAGTAATAAAAGGCACTGTCGTATTCCTGAATTACATTTGAAAAATAGCCGAGAGAAGTGTATGAATCGGCAATGTCTTTTGGTTCGTTAATTTTAAGCCGAAGATTTAAAGCTTTCAGGAAGTATTTTTTTGAGGTATCCAAATCGCCTTTCAGTTCATATACAATACCGAGTTTGTTGTATGTTTTGGCAATTCCGAGTAAAGCTTTTTTCTTGTCTGTTTGTTTCAGATTTTCAAATTCTGTTAAAGCGGTCTCATATATTTCGATACTTTTATCATAATTTTTTTGAGAATAATAAATTTTTGCAATATCCAAAAGAATATAACCGGAGTTTATGTTATTGTTGTTTGCTGTATGCAGTGCTGATGAAAAAGTATTTAAAGAGAGTGTATAAAATCCTTGTTCGGAATATAGTTTTCCGAGTTTTTGATACCAATAAATTGTTTTTTCGGGTTTTACATTTTCAAAAAGGGCAATACCGTTTTTAGCGGTATTTATTGCCATACCCCAATTATTTTTTAAATATTCGCTGTAAAGTTGTTCTAAGGCAATATTTTTTATTGAATCGTCCGAAGATTGTTCAAAAACGGTTTCTAAACTGTCAATGTTTGTATTGTTTTGTGCCTTGAGGGTAATTTGTAAATAATTAAAAAGCAATATGATAATCAGAATTTTTTTCATTTCAGCAGAATTGTATTTTCTTGTAAAATTTATCGTAAAATTTTTATTAAATTTTTAACAGTTTTTATTTAAGCATCGTTTACGGTCATGTAAACAAGTGTTTGGTTCAGTAAGCCGTATGCAATTTCTCCGAAAGTTACGGGTCCGCCTATTGATATTATTTTATTTTCCAATTCTCCGTATAAATAATTTAAGATGCAATTGCATGAAAATGCAGTTTCATTGTATAATTTCGGGACTTTTATTTTAAATTCTTTTTTGTAATCTTCAACCGGAACGGCAAATTTATAAATTCGATTTTTAAAAACAGGAGCGTAAAAATGGACTGTTTTATTTTCGGTATTTACTTCTTTAATACTTACGTTTATTTGAATACCCGAATAATCTGCTACTATCGGTATTTTTGTATTAATATTATTATTATTAATATAATCGGCAAAATTCTGTTTTTCTCCGTTAATTAAACATTCTTCGGCAGAAAATCCGTTTTCCGAAAATAAAATTTCATCGGCTTCTTTATTTTGTTTAAATATATTAACAATATTTACTCCGGCTTGTTTATTTTCGGGGAGTTCAATATGTATTGCAATTGCTTTGTCGGTAAAATTTTCGCTTGTTTTGCCGTTAAAAACTTTTGCTTTTCCGGTTTCATCGTTTAAATCGAAACCGGAAATCCATCCTACAAACGGGTTTTTATACAATTTTCTGATAAGCCGGTTATTAAGAGCAAAATATTCATGAATTTCGGAAAATGCAGGGATTATAAAAATTGTAAAGCCGTTGTCGTAAATATTTTCGGAAATTTCATCAAAATTATCTTCTGTATAGGTTTTAATTTTGAAATTCTTTACTGATCCGGTTAAATCTTCGGTATATATCTTATCTTTTGTAAAAATACCCCCGTTTTTTTTGTCTATAATATAAGGAGTAGTTCCGGCAATCCAATTTCCTTCGGGAAGTTGCGAAAGAATTTTTTCGTCTCCGGCTAAAGATAAAATTTTATTATCTGCTATTAATTGTTTTACTTCCTGTAAGCTGAGAATTTCATTTTTTTCCATTTTTTATTTCATTTTTTCAATTAAAAACTTACTGTATGATTTATCTTCTTTCAATATGTGTTGAAGTAACCATTTTTTTAAATAATCCATTAATTCATAGGGGATATTTGTTATATCTTTTTGGTATTTTTCTTTCCAAATTTCTATTTGATTAACACATTCCGAATGCCTGTCTTTATGGACTTTTGTGTCGGGATAGTTATATTTTTCAAATAATTCTTCTTCTGTTTTAAAATGATAATTTGTATAATCTGTAAGTTCTTTTAAAATTTCGGGAATTATTTTTTCGGCTTTTCCTTCCGAAAAGGCATTAAACAATTTATTTATAATATCAATTAATTGTTTGTGCTGTTTGTCTATTTCTTCAATATTTACGGAGTATATGTCGCTCCATGTGATAAACTCTTTATCCATTTTATATAATTTTTTAAAGATGTCCCTGTTAAAGGAACATTTATTTAATTAAAAGAGAAATCCGGATTTATTTATCCGATAAAAATTTCGAATATTTCATATCTTCTACAAGAACATGAAGCAAAACACCAATCATTCAGGAATAAAACCGAAGAATTAAAAGAATTGCTCAAAAAAGGTTCGGAAGATGCTCATTACGAACTGATTGAATATCTTAAAAATTGGTGGACA
>CAMZKI010000287.1 GCA_947311125.1 uncultured Chlorobiota bacterium | reverse complement strand
TTTTTCTGATTTTTTTTCTGTCCGGTATTTTAATCTGATTTCTTTATCTTTTATTGCCGGTTTATTTTTATAAGGAACAGAATCATAGCGAATTTGTTTTCCGTCCCACCATATAGGCTGTCCCGAATTGTTAGTATCATTCTCATTAAACATAAAATCGTCAAGCTTTTTATCAAATTCAGAGGATAAAAAGCTTGACGATTTTATGTTTAATGAGAATGATACTAACAATTCGGGAAAGCCTATATGGTGGGACGGAAAACAAATTCGCTATGATTCTGTTCCTTATAAAAATAAACCGGCAATAAAAGATAAAGAAATCAGATTAAAATACCGGACAGAAAAAAAATCAGAAAAAAAAAGAAGCATCAAAAAAGAATACCTTAATAAATAAAAATTACAAATATTTTCATTATGAAAAACAAACGTTTACTTACAACCGTTGCATTACTGCTTGTATCATTTCTTTTTATACAGGTAAAAGCTCAAAAAACAGTTCATCCGAATATTGTTAAAAAACCTCTTGGTTTCGCAATTTCAAAACCGTTAAAAGACAACCCCGTAATAACAGGTTTTGAAAAACAACAGCAAGAATTCTATATGAACAGATATGAAGACAGAGAAATTAACCCTGACATAAAACCGCCGAACTTCGACAAAATGCCTTTAGACCCGAATGTTCAAACAAAACAAGGAAATATTTCGGGAACAAAAGGTTTGTTAAAAAATTTTGCAGGACAAACAAGCGGTTCTTACCCTCCTGATTGTAACGGAGCTGTAGGACCTAATCATTTCTTTCAAGTTGTCAACTTGACTTACGCAATATATGATAAATCAGGAAATATTGTAGCCGGACCGTCCGCTCTGAATTCCATTTTCGATTCTTCATTACCGGGTACCGGATATAATGACGGGGACCCTATTATTTTATGGGACGAACATGCAAATCGTTGGTTTTATTCTGAATTTTCGGTAAACGGAACTAACGATTATATGTTAATTGCAGTATCAACAACATCTGACCCTACAGGAACTTGGTATTCTTGGTCTTACGATGTTGACGATACTCCTGATTATATGAAATTCGGAATCTGGCAAGACGGTTATTACATGGCTACTAATACCAACGGAAAAAATGATGTCTATGCCTTTGAAAGAGATAAAATGATTGCCGGCGACCCCAACCCTCAAATGCTTTCCTTCATAAATCCCAACAGACCTGCTACTTTTGACGGATTTCACTGCATCCAGCCTCTTGATAACGACGGAGAATGGGCACCGGCAGGAACACCTGCTCAATTTATAACAATAGCCGATGACGGGCAGGGAAACGCATCAGATGCTCTTTATATTTATGAATTAAAAGCTGATTGGAATACCCCCTCAAATTCAACATTCTCAAGAACACAAACACTAAATGTAAACCCGTTCAGCGGAAACTTTACAAATGACTGGAAAAATATCCCCCAACCCGGCACAACACAAAAACTTGATGCAGTTTCAACGGTTCTTATGTACCGTGCTCAATACCGAAACTTTAACGGAACTCAGAAAATAGTTTGTGCTCATACAATAGCTCAAACATCAACACAAGGGGCTATAAGATGGTATGAACTTGAAAATACGGGTTCCGGATGGTATATAAGACAGCAAAGTACCTACAGCCCTGACGGAGTAAGTCGCTTTATTCCCGGAATCGCTATGAACGGTGCCGGACAAATTGCAATCGGATACTCAGTTTCTGACGGAACATCAACATATCCCGGTATAAGATACTGCGGAAGAACCCCTGATGCCCCTCTAAATACTATGAATATTGCAGAAACAACAATTTGGGACGGATCTTATTCTCAATCATCTTACGAAAGATGGGGAGATTATTCAGGAATGTCAGTTGATCCGACGGACGATTATACTTTTTGGTTTACAACCGAATATAAATCAAGTACATCTCACGGAACAAGAATTGCAGCTTTTACAATTCAAGGTGCAAGTTGTACTCCTCCAACCGTTCTAGCAAGCAATTTTACCGTAACATCTGTTGCTGATAATGCCGTAACCGTAAATTGGACGAGAGGTAACGGAAGTAATGTATTGGTTGTAGCACAAGCAGGTGCTGCTGTTAATGCCGATCCTGTCTCCGGAACACCATATACTGCAAGCTCTGTTTTTGGCTCAGGTTCACAAATCGGAACAGGTAATTATGTTGTCTATAACGGCACAGGAACATCTGTAAATATAACAGGTTTGAATAAAGGAACAACATATTATTTTGCCGTTTATGAATACAACTCTGTTGATAATTGCTATAATACAACTGAATTGACAGGAAACGCAACTACAACAGGAGTTTCATATTGTGCTTCTCAAGGAAATTCAGTAAATGACGAATGGCTGAACCAAGTTGTCATCGGAACAATAAATTATACTTCCGGAGCAAACGGAGGATATAGTGATTTCACCTCAATGTCAACTGACTTACCCTTGGGAGGAAGCGAAACAATTACACTATATCCTGCCTGGTCAGGAACTGTTTATGATGAAGGTTATTCAGTTTGGATAGACTTTAACAAAGACGGAGACTTTGACGATACGGGAGAACAAGTATTTACAGCAACTCAGTCCCAAAATACATCTGTAAGCGGGACTGTAAATATTCCGTCAACTGTTGAACCCGGAGAAACTGTTATGAGGATAATTATGCAGTATAATCAAATACCGGCAAGTTCATGCGGAACATACAATTACGGCGAAACCGAAGATTACACTGTAAACATTGTAAACGGAGGATATACTCAATCACCTTCGGCACCGTTAAATTTAAGCTCTTCAAACATCACTTCATCTACTCTTGATTTATCATGGACTGCGTCAACTGATAATGTCGGGGTTACAGGATATGAGGTTTATCAAAATGCAACATCAATAGGAACTGTAACAGGAACATCTGCAAGTATTTCCGGACTTTCTCCTGAAACACAATATAACTTTTATGTAAAAGCTTATGATGCCGCAGGAAATAAATCAAATGCAAGTGATACAATTTATGTTACTACTGCCGCTGCTCCCGATACACAAGCCCCTTCAGCACC
>CAMZKI010000286.1 GCA_947311125.1 uncultured Chlorobiota bacterium | reverse complement strand
TTAAATTACGCCGCAAATATAAAAAGCATTATCACTTTTTAATGTTTTTTAACATATTTTTTAATTCTGTAACAGTTATTCACAAATCAAATTCCTGCAATCCATAATCGTGAAATATATTCTTAAAAAACACAACTATCTGTAAACAAGTAAAATAATTACGTTATTAACTGCTTGCCGATTATTCATTAATACTTAATCGCATTTATTTATTATTTTTGTCGAAATCAATTTTTTAATACCTTCTTATGCACATCACAACAATCGACTGGTTCATTATTGCAGCATATTTTGTCATAAGTCTCGGAATAAGTGTATTTATGTCCAAACGTGCAGGAAAAGGAATGAATGATTTCTTTTTAAGCGGGCGAAAACTCCCATGGTACATTGCAGGAACAAGTATGGTAGCAACTACTTTTGCTGCAGATACTCCGCTCGCCGTAACCGAACTTGTTGCCGAACACGGCATAGCAGGAAACTGGCTGTGGTGGAATATGCTGCTCGGCGGAATGCTGACAGTTTTCTTTTTCGCAAAATTATGGAGGCGTTCAGGAATTCTTACCGATGCCGAATTTGTAAATATAAGATACTCCGGTAAACCCGCTCGGTTTTTAAGAGGTTTCAGAGCAATTTATATCGGAATATTTATGAATACTATAGTTATTGCCTGGGTAAATCTTGCAATGGTCAAAATTTTCAAAGTTATGTTTCCCGAATTTACGATCTTCGGTCAAGCCGAATTTAACTTTCTCGGAACAGAGTTCAGTTCTCATCTTATTGCCGTTGCCGGATTAATGCTCTTTACTGTTTTCTATTCTGCCTTATCCGGATTATGGGGAGTTTCACTGACAGACAGTTTTCAGTTCATTATAGCAATGACGGGAAGTATTATTCTTGCTGTTTTTGCCGTAAAAAACATTGATGTAGGCGGTATCCAGGGTTTAAAAGAGAAATTACCCGAGTGGAGTTTTGACTTTTTCCCTTCGGTAAGCAAAGCCGGGACGGAAACTGCAGGTTCTTCGGGAATTTTAAAAATGACTATTACAGCTTTTGTAGCATACCTCGGAGTGCAATGGTGGTCAAGCTGGTATCCGGGAGCCGAACCCGGCGGAGGCGGTTACATTGCCCAACGTATGATGTCTGCTAAAAATGAAAAGCACTCTGTTCTTGCAACTCTGTGGTTTCAAGTTGCACATTACGCACTAAGACCATGGCCTTGGATTATTGCTGCTTTTGCCGCTTTAATATTATATCCGGATGTTTCCGACAAAGGAGCAACTTACGTAATGCTCATCCGTGATTTACTACCTTCAGGGTTGTTAGGGCTTCTGCTCGCTGCATTTCTTGCTGCATATATGTCAACAATAGCTTCTCAAACAGTTTGGGGAACTTCATACATCGTAAATGACTTTTACAAACCTTTTTTAAACAAAAATGCAACCGAAAAACAATATGTAAAAGTATCCAGAATTACAACATTTATTTTAATGATTTTTGCAATAATAATAACTACTCAATTTGACAAAATAAGCGATGCCTGGAAATTTGTGCTTACAATGAGCGGCGGAATCGGTTTAGTTTTATTATTAAGATGGTTTTGGGAAAGAATAAATGCTTGGTCGGAAATATCGGCAATGGTTGCCCCTTATCTCATTTATCCCGTATTAAGATATTGTTTTAAATTAGATGTCCTTAAAGAAGATTTTGAATTAAGTTTAATTATAATTGTAATATGGTCAACTGTTGTTTGGCTCACGGTTACATTTCTGACAAAGCCGGACAAAGAAGAAAAACTGAAATCTTTCTACAAAAAAGTTCACCCCGGAGGTCCGGGATGGAAAAAAACAGCTGAAAAAACACCGGAAGTAAAAGGCGATACAGGATACCTGAGATTATTCGTAAATTGGTTTACGGGCAGTGTAATGGTTATATCAACGCTGTTCGGAATCGGCAAGATTATCTTTGCTGAATACCTTACCGGCTTTGCTTTTATCTTTATATCTGTTATTCTCGCTCTTATTATTTCTTATAATCTGTCAAAAGGAAAATACTCCGAAAAAAATTGAAACAGAAAAAAAAAATACTCGTTTCTCCGCTGAATTGGGGATTGGGACACGCCGTAAGAGATATTCCGATTATTCACGAACTTGTTAAAAATAATTTTGAAGTAATTATCGGAGGTGAAGGGAAATCCGGAGTTTTACTGAAAAAAGAATTTCCGAAACTTAAATATATTGAAATAAAATCTTTTGAAATAAAATATCCGAAAAAAAATCTGTTTATTTTAAAAATACTGTTGCAAATTCCTAAAATCTTACTTGGAATAATAAAAGAGCACAAGCAAGTTCAGAAAATAATTAAGCAACATAATATTGATTTAATAATTTCGGATAACAGATATGGTGTTTACTCAAAAAAAATACCTTCAATATTTATAAGTCACCAAATTTTCATACAACTGCCGAAGCAAATAAAATTTCTTGAAAAAACAGTTTGCAAATTACAACAAAAACTGATAAATAATTTTAACAAAATTATTATTCCTGACTATGAAGAAAATGAAAACCTGTCAGGCAAACTCTCACATAAACAAATACTCCCTCACAAATACTATTTTATAGGAATTTTATCACAATTCAAACCTGAAAAAAAACTAAATCCGAAATATGAAAATGATATTTTAGTCATAATTTCAGGTCCCG
This sequence comes from uncultured Chlorobiota bacterium, assembly GCA_947311125.1. GTDB lineage: Bacteria > Bacteroidota > Bacteroidia > Bacteroidales > JAADGE01 > JAADGE01. Next base: position 6,934 of record CAMZKI010000286.1, on the reverse strand, counting down.
AGCCGCAAAGAACTGTTTTTGAAACAAAAATCAAAACTCAATTAGAGGAAACGAATAAAAAAGTTTTAATTATTTCAGGAAAACCGCAAAAGGAATTCTTAAATAAAAATTCAAATATTAAAATTGTAAGTCATCTTCCTCGCAAAGAAATGCAAGATGCAATTCAAAAATCAGAAATAATAATTAGTCGAGCCGGTTATACAACAATAATGGACTTAGTAAAATTGCAAAAATCCGCAATCCTTGTCCCTACCCCCGGACAACCGGAACAAGAATACCTTGCAAATCACCTGAAAAATAAAAATATATTCATATTTAATAAACAAGAAAACTTTGATATCAACGCTTCAATAAATAAATTAAAAAAACTAAAGCCAAACTTTGAAATATTTAATACCGAAAAAAAAACTAATTTTACAACAATATTAAAATCTTTGTAAAATTAATATAAGTTCGTATTATCCTTTGATTTTTAAAACTTATTAATTAACTTTGCACCCGAAAATGAGGTATGAAGAAATTGAGGGGACTGTCAGTCCCCTGTTTTATTGAATAAAATTTAATGTATTTAAAAGAAAGCATAAAGAAAATAACTGAAGATATTTTAACTCTCGAAAAAGAAGATTTTGAAAATTCGGATATATTCTTAACAGATATAAAAATTTCAACAGATAACAGGATTACGGTTTTAATTGACAGTTTTGAGGGTATTAAGATAAAAGACTGTATTGTTTTAAGCAAAAAAATAGAAGAAAACCTTGACAGAGAAAAAGAGGATTTTGAACTTGTAGTTTCATCGGCAGGACTGGATAACCCGCTTAAAATCATTAAACAGTATCAAAAAAACATCGGTAATCAAGTTAAAATTCTGACGCAAGACGGAAATAAAATAAAAGGCAAATTAATTTCTGTAACGGAAAATGAAATAGAGATACAGCCGGAAATAAAAAAAACTAAAAAAAACAAACCTAAAAAAGAAGAAAAAACAGAAAATATCAACTTAGACTTCAAAAAAATAAAAGAAACAAAAGTTGTTATAACATTTTAACAAACAGCACAATGGACAATTTGAATTTAATAGACACCTTTGCAAATTTCAAAGAAAATAAAGACATCGACAGAGTTACGATGATGGGAGTTCTCGAAGAAGTTTTTCGCAGTATGTTTGAAAAACAATTCGGCACTTCCGAAAATTTTGATTTCATTATTAATATTGACAAAGGCGACTTTGAAATATGGCGAAACAGAATAGTTGTTCCCGACGGAGAAGTTGAAGACCCCAATTTACAAGTCGCAATAAGCGAGGTTCATAAAATAGACCCGGATTATGAAGTAGGCGAAGAATTTTCCGATGAAGTAAAACTCGAAGATTTCGGAAGACGCAGCATATTATCTTTACGCCAAAATTTATCATCCAAAATTTTACAGTTAGAAAGAGAAAACGTTTTCGAAAAATACAAAGACAGAGTAGGCGATATAGTTACAGGAGAAGTTTATCAAGTCTGGAAAAAAGAAATGTTGATACTTGATGACGAAGAAAACGAAATGATTTTGCCGAGAAGTGAACAAATACCATCTGACTTTTTCCGAAAAGGAGATACATTAAGAGCTGTTATCGAACGCGTTGAAATGAAAAACAACACACCTCTTATTATAATCTCCAGAACATCTCCGAAATTCCTGGAACGTCTGTTTGAACTTGAAGTTCCGGAAATTTATGACGGACTCATTACAATTAAAAAAATCGTAAGAGTAGCAGGCGAAAGAGCAAAAGTTGCCGTAGAATCTTACGACGAAAGAATAGACCCCGTAGGTGCCTGCGTAGGAATGAAAGGAGCCAGAATACACGGAATAGTAAGAGAACTCAGAAATGAAAATATTGATGTTATAAATTACACAGATAATCTGAAGCTGTATATCCAAAGAGCCTTAAGCCCGGCAAAAATAAAAAACATAAAAATAATTGAAGACGAAAAAAGAGCCGAAGTATTCCTTGACCCTGAAGAAGTATCAAAAGCAATAGGAAAAGGAGGACTGAACATAAAACTCGCAGGAAAATTAGTAGGATACGAAATTGACGTTTTCAGAGATATTGACGAAACTGAACTTGAAGACGATGTAGATATTATGGAGTTTAATGACGAAATTGACGAATGGGTATTAGAAACATTTAAAAATATAGGTTGCGATACAGCTAAAAGTGTTCTGAATATCCCTCGCGATGAACTTATAAAAAGAACAGACCTGGAGGAAGAAACAGTAGATTATGTAATCAAAATTCTTGAAAGTGAATTTGAAGACAATAAAGAATAAAGTTTTTATACAGAAAAAAATATATTAATATTGCACCTGCAGTGCTTTACCTGTTTAAGAAAGACAATAAAATTTGATTAAAATATTTGTAAATTTAGTATGACCGAAGTAAAAAAAAGCAAAAGACTCGCACAAATTGCACGAGAACTAAACGTAGGTATTGAACACCTGATTGAACACCTGCAAAAAAACGGTATTCAAACAGAAACAAGACCTAACGCAAAAGTTCCTCCTGAAGGATATGAACTGCTTTTAGAAAAATTCAGCACTGACAAAAAAGTAAAAGAAGAATCTAAAAAAATAATCCTTAAAAAACGAGAAAAGGAAAAAGAAGAAGCTGATTTGAATACTGATTTGCAAGAAGAAAACAAATCAACAGAAGTTGCCCCCGAACAAAAAACAACCGAAAAAAGCGAACCTGCTGTTTTAAAGAAAGAAGAAAAGCAAAAGCCGAAGAAAAAAGAACAGGAGAAGAAAGAAGAAAAGCCGGAAGAGAAAAATACAAGTAAGCAGGAGCAAGAAACCACCGTTCCCGAAAAAAAGGAACCGAAGAAAGAAGAAATTACAACAGACGAAGTTAAAAACAATAAAGAAGAAACTGCAAAAAGCGAAGGTCCTAAAATTGTAGGAAAGATAGACCTGAAAACAATTAATACAAAAACAAAACCGGAACCTAAAACAAAAAAAGAGAAAGAAGAAGAGAAGAAAAAACTTAAAAAAGCATCCGAAGAAGCTCTTTTAAAAGCTAAAGAAAAAAGAAAAGAAGAAGAGGAAAAGAAAAAGACAGAAGAAAAAGAAAAGAAAGAAAAGCAAGAACAAGAAAAAATTGAAAGTAAAATTAAAGAAGAAGAATCAAACTTTATAAAAACCGAAGTCGAAGAACTCAAAAAACCAAAAGTCGTCGGTAAAATTGAAATTAAAGAAGAACCTAAGCCTGCAAAAACAAAACCTGCAAATAAAAACGAAACAAAAAAACGACGAAAAAGAAAAAGAGTACGCCGCCCTGTAGCTGCTGACACAACAGTAACAACCGAGCCGAAGAAAAAAAACAATAAAGCACCGAAAATAAAAAAACGTCCGGTAATAAAAGAAGAAGACGTTCAGAAACAAGTAAGAGAAACCCTTGCAAAACTTACAAATAAAACCAAAAAAACTGCAGTTTCTCACAGAAAAGAAAAACGAAAAGAAAAACAGCAGGAAATTCAGGAAAAACTTAAACTGCAGGAAAAAGAAAAATCAATTCTTAAAGTAACCGAATTTATCTCGGCAAATGAGCTTGCAAAGTTAATGGATATCAATGTAAACGATATAATTAAAACAAGTTTTGAGCTGGGAAAAATGGTAACAATAAACTCTAGGTTAGATGCAGAACTAATAGCCATTATTGCCGAAGAATACGGTTTTGAAGTTCAGTTTATCTCTGCCGCAGACACCGGTGTTATTGATGAATATGAGGATAAAGAAGAAGATCTTGTCCCGAGACCGCCTATCGTTACCGTAATGGGGCACGTTGACCACGGAAAAACCTCTTTACTCGATTATATCAGAGGTTCCAACGTAATTGCAGGTGAAGCCGGAGGTATAACCCAACATATAGGAGCATACAGCGTCCAGCTGAAAAACGGAAAAAAAGTTACATTTTTAGATACTCCGGGACACGAAGCATTTACAGCTATGAGAGCAAGAGGTGCCGAAGTTACGGATATCGCCGTTATTGTAGTTGCCGCCGACGACAATATAATGCCTCAAACCGAAGAAGCAATAAGTCATGCAAAAGCAGCCGATGTTCCGATAATTTTTGCAATTAATAAAATTGATAAACCCGGAGCCGACCCCGAAAGAATTAAAAAAGAACTGGCAGACCGCAGTATGCTGGTTGAAGAATGGGGAGGGGAATATCAATCAGTTGATATTTCTGCTAAAAAAGGAATAAATGTTGACGCTTTGTTGGATGAAGTAATTTTAGCTGCCGAATTTCTCGAGCTGAAAGCAAACCCGAACAGACCTGCCAAAGGCACCGTAATTGAAGCGGAACTCGACAAAGGACGAGGTTACCTTTCTACAATATTAGTAGCAACAGGCACTTTACGGGTAGGCGATATTTTACTTGCAGGAGCTCATTCGGGTAAGGTAAAAGCTATGTTTGACGAAAGAAACAACAGAATAAAAGAAGCCGGACCGTCAACACCTGTTCAAATTCTCGGATTAGACGGAGCCCCTCAAGCCGGAGAAGCCTTCTACGTTATGAAAAACGAAAAAGAAGCACGCGAAATTGCCGATAAAAATAAACGCATTTTAAGAGAGCAAACCCTCAGAACACATAAACACATTACACTTGACGAAATAGGACGACGTCTGCAACTCGGTAATTTCAAACAACTTAACATAATTATAAAAGGAGACGTTATAGGTTCTGTTGAAGCAGTTGCCGACTCGCTTACAAAATTAAGCAATGAGGAAATCCAGGTTAATGTAATACATAAAGGCGTAGGCCAAATATCAGAAGCAGATGTTATGTTAGCATCAGCATCAGATGCAATCATTATAGGTTTTCAGGTTCGTCCGGCTCTGGCAGCTAAAAAGTTAGCAGAAAAAGAAGAAATTGATATTCGCTTGTACTCAATTATATATCAAGCTATTGAAGAACTTAAAGCAGCTATGGAAGGTATGCTTTCTCCTGAAATTAAAGAAGAAATTACCGCAACAGTTGAAATAAGAGAAGTATTTAAAATTACAAAAGTCGGAAAAGTTGCAGGGTGCTTTGTCCTTGACGGAAAAATTTCAAGAGACGACAAAATAAGACTCATACGCGAAGGCATTGTAAAATATGACGGAGAGCTCGGCTCCCTGAAAAGATACAAAGATGACGTTAAAGAAGTGTCGGCAGGAATGGAATGCGGTTTAAATATCAAAAATTTTAACGATATAAAAGTTGGAGATATTATTGAAGCATACAAAACAACCGAAACAGCAAGGAAACTTTAATAAAGATTTTCTGTTCACTACAATGCTCTGTATATTTGCAGAGCATTTTCTTTAATGAATAATTTTAAAGTATGGCAAACTTACCTTCAATACCCAAAGGAACAAGAGACTTCTCTCCCGAAATAACGGCAAAAAGAAACTATATTTTTGATACGATAAAAAATGTTTTCAGAAAATATGCTTTCCGGCAGTTAGAAACTCCGGCTATGGAAAAACTTTCGACACTGACAGGAAAATACGGAGAAGAAGGAGATAAATTGTTATTTAAAATTCTGAATTCAGGTAATTTCCTTAAAAAAGTAAGCGATACCGAACTAAAAGAACGCAACACCGCAAAACTCGCACACCTTGTTGCCGAAAAAGGTTTGCGATACGATTTAACCGTTCCTTTCGCCCGCTATGTCGTGCAACATCAAAATGAAATAACATTTCCGTTCAGACGATTTCAGATACAACCGGTTTGGCGTGCCGACAGACCGCAAAAAGGCAGATACAGAGAATTTTACCAATGCGATGCCGACATTATAGGCAGTAACTCTCTGCTTAACGAGCTGGAAATTGTCCAAATGATTGATGAAATTTTCACAAAATTAAACCTGAAAGTTACAGTAAAAATAAACAACAGAAAACTGCTTGCAGGAATAGCCGAAAGAATAGGATTTCCCGAAAAGCTCACAGAAATGACCGTTGCAATAGATAAATTAGATAAAACAGGACAGGAAAAGGTTTTTGAGGAATTAAGACAAGCAGGCTTTTCAGATGATGCACTCAGTTTGCTGGAACCTATTCTCAATATAAGCGGTTCTTATGACGACCAAATGCAGTGTATCGAAAAATTTCTCGGCGAAACTGAAAACGGAATTGAAGGAATCAAAGAAACTGAAAAATTGTTTTCATATATAAACAGTTTTAAATTTAACAACAGCATACAACTTGACCTTACCTTGGCAAGAGGGCTTAATTATTATACAGGAGCAATTTTTGAAGTAGTTTCCGATGAAATACAAATAGGAAGCATTTGCGGAGGCGGCAGATATGATGATTTAACAGGAATTTTCGGTCTTAAAAATGTTTCGGGTGTCGGTATCTCTTTCGGTGCCGACAGAATTTTCGATGTTCTTGAAAACTTGAAACGTTTTCCTGAAAACACAAGCAGTCAGGTAAAAATTATGTTCGTAAATTTCGGGGAAAAAGAAGAGAAATATTGTTTGCCTGTTCTAAAAAAACTAAGAAAAAAAAATATTTCTGCCGAAATATATCCGGACTCGGTTAAAATGAAAAAACAAATGAAATACGCAAATAATTACAACATTCCTTATGTTGCTCTTGCCGGCGAAACCGAAATTAAAAACAATAAATTTACGCTTAAAGATATGCTTACCGGCGACCAAAAATCAGTTTCTCATAATGAGCTTATTGAAATTTTAAGTTCCGAAAAATAAGTTAACATAAAAAAGACCGCAAGAAATAAAATACAAACTTACGGTCTTTTTCTTTGTTTTAGTCTTATTAGTTCAGGAAAATTTTTTCGGTATAAATTTTATTATCTGATATAATTTTTACAAAATAAATACCCGAAACATTTAAACTCACGGTATTAATATTTCCTGACGAAATACCTTCTTTTATCAGTTGA
>CAMZKI010000285.1 GCA_947311125.1 uncultured Chlorobiota bacterium | reverse complement strand
TTGTCTTTTTTTCTTCTTGTGTCTAAATAGATTGAAATAGAGTAAGTTTGCATAATTTTTTGTTTGTGTAAATATATAATAAATTTGCACACGATTTGCACACAACTTGCACTTTTAGCATGAAAAAAGCCAATAAACAGACAATAAATAAAAAGACAAAAAGTTCATAAATGACTGATAATAAAAACATAAGGCAAATATGTGATAATTAGCAAAAATGCTGTTTTCTGCTTGACAGGCAAGGGGTCAGCAGTTCAAATCTGCCAAGGATCACTCTTAAAATAAAGCCTTGCAAATTTAATTTGCGAGGCTTTTGTTTTTTTATACGTCTTTTTATTTTGCTCCTTTCTCTATTATTTTTATTTTCTCATCTGTAAGCCCGTAGAGTTTTTATACTCTCTAGACAGATTCTTATCTTTAAAGAGATATGTGTAAAAGTCATCTCCTTTAAACAAAAAACATTCACTTGTGCATATTAAAAAAGTAGCCGTAAATAAAACCCTACCCTTCTGTTTATGTTTTATATTATCTTTTAAAAAATAGTTTTACTTTAATCATTTATTATTTTTACCGTTTAAATTTATTAAAATTAAAAAAATTATGAGGGAACTTGAAATATTAATGAATCCGAATAAACTGGTTCAGCATCTGAAAAAACCGGCAAGTGAATTTACTCGTTATGATATTATAAAATTTATAGACGATAACAATATCGAAATGCTTAATTTCAGATATGTGGGGGAAGACGGGAAATTAAAGACTTTAAATTTTGTAATTACCGGAAAAAATTATTTGGAATCAGTTTTTGCTACAGGAGAACGTGTTGACGGCTCAAGTTTGTTTTCTTACATACACGCTGATTCGAGTGATTTATATGTAATTCCGCGTTTCAGCACAGCTTTTGTAAACCCTTTTACAGAAAAACCGACATTAGATATTCTTTGTTCTTTTTATACAAAAGAGGGCAAACCTCTTGAGAGTGCTCCCGAATATATTTTAAAAAAAGCACATAATATATTCAGAGAACAGACAGGCTTTTCATTTAAAGCAATGGGAGAATTAGAATACTACATAATAGGTAAAAATAACGACTTATACCCTGCTGTTGACCAAAAAGGTTATCATTCGTCACTACCGTTTACCAATTACGAAAACCTGAGACTGGAAGCAATGCAGCTTATAGCACAATGCGGAGGTAAAATAAAATACGGACATTCGGAAGTTGGAAATTTTAAAGACGGAAATTTAATGTACGAACAGCATGAAATAGAGTTTATGCCGGTTGATCCTGAAAATGCCGTGGAACAATTAGTAATTGCAAAATGGATATTGAGAATGTTGGGAAAAAAATACGGCGTTGTTATCAGTTTTGCACCTAAAATTACCGTAGGAAAAGCCGGCAGCGGTATGCACATTCATTTCCAAATAGACAAAGACGATGTAAACGTAATGGCTGACGAAACAGGACTGACGGACACCGCAAAAAAAGCAATAGCAGGCATCTTAGACAAAGCACAATCTTTAACGGCATTCGGAAATACTATACCTACATCGTATCTCAGATTAGTTCCGCATCAGGAAGCACCTACAATGGTTTGCTGGGGCGACAGTAATCGCTCCGTATTAGTACGTGTCCCTCTCGGCTGGATAGCAAAAACAGATATGATAAAAGATGCTAATCCGCAAGAACGAGGAGAAGTTCCTTACGTAACAGGTAAACAAACTGCAGAATTTCGTGTTCCGGACGGGTCTGCCGATTTGTATCACCTTATGGCAGGAATAATTTTAGCTGCTAAAGACGGGTTAGCAAATCCTGATTCATTAAAACGTGCCGAAGATTTATACGTGAATGTAAATATTTTTGATGATAAGCACAAAAACATTCTTGACAAATTAGTTGCTTTACCGTCTTCTTGCTCTCAATCAGCCGATTACTTAAAAAAAGAGCGTAATTTCTATGAAAGAGATAATATTTTCCCGAAAGGAACCATTGATACTTTTATTTCAAAATTAAAATCATATAAAGATGAAAATTTAAGTGAGGAACTTTACGGAAAAAAAGATAAAATTAAAAAATTGGTTGAAAAATATTTGCATTGCATGTAAACAGACAGGGGAACAATCTGTTTTTTGTTCCCTTTTTCGACTCTACCGTTTTCAGCTGTTTAGAGCTTGCCAAATAATATCCTTAAGTTCGTCTAAACCTTTTTGTGTAACTGCGGAAATAAAAACATACGGAATATTCGGCAAATCTTTTTTCATTTCGGTAATTAGTTCTTCATCTGCCAAATCTGATTTCGTAACAGCAAGAATTCTTTCTTTGTCAAGAAGTTCGGGGTTATATTCTTTCAACTCGTTTAATAAAATATGATATTCTTTTTTTATGTCATCGGCATCTGCCGGTATCATAAAAAGTAATACCGAATTACGTTCGATATGTCGTAAAAACCTTAGCCCAAGCCCTCTGCCTTCAGATGCTCCTTCGATAATTCCGGGTATATCAGCCATTACAAAAGATTGTCCGTTACGATATTTTACCATTCCCAAATTAGGAGCAAGTGTCGTAAATTCATAATTTGCAATTTTGGGTTTAGCCGCCGAAATAATCGACAGCAAAGTAGATTTTCCGGCATTCGGAAAGCCCACAAGTCCTACATCTGCCAATATTTTGAGTTCCAAAATAATCCAAGCCTCTTCTCCCTCTTCTCCCGGTTGTGCATAACGAGGTGCCTGATTTACAGATGTTTTAAAATTTGTGTTTCCTAATCCTCCTCTGCCGCCTTTCATCAAAATTTTCTCTTCACCGTGTTCGGTAATTTCAAATAAGAGTTCTCCTGTTTCAGCATTCTTTGCGACCGTTCCGAGAGGGACGTCTAAAATAACATCGCTGCCTTCTGCACCGAACTTGTTATTTGCTCTTCCCGGTTCACCGTGCTCTGCTCTGACGTGTTTTCTGTATTTCAGGTGCAGGAGTGTCCATTTGTGTCTGTTTCCTTTCAAAATTATATGTCCACCTCTGCCGCCGTCACCACCGTCAGGACCGCCTTTAGTCGTTCGTTTATCTCGATAAAAATGTACCGACCCTGCACCTCCGTTACCTGATTTACAATGTATTTTAACGTAATCAATAAAATTTGCTTCCGCCATATATCTTTTATTTTAATGCAAAAATACGAAGTATTTACCGGATTACGGCATTTGATTTACTGTTTACGTTTTTTATATACTTTTTTTACTTAAATTTGACATTATTTATTTTTAAAAAATTTGTTCGAAATATAGAATGTATAAAACAGGGCTTGTACTAAGCGGCGGGGGCTCAAGAGGATTTGCACATTTGGGTGCCGTAAAAGCATTAAACGAAAAAGGTATTTTTCCGGATATAATTTCCGGAACAAGTGCCGGAGCAATTGTCGGCTCTCTGATTGCTGACGGTCATAAACCTGATGACATATTCAGTTTAATGACAAGCAGGAATTTCTTCGCATATACTAAATTTAATTTTTTCAAAAAAGGACTTTTCAATTTAAAGAACCTGCAAAAAGTTTTAAAAAAAATTTATACGGTTGAAAACATCGAAGATTTAAAAATACCGTTTTACGTTTGTGTCGTAAATTTAAACGAAGGAAAGGCTGAATATTTAAATAAAGGAAACATTATTGACAGCGTAACTGCTTCTGCTTCGGTTCCTTTTTTATTTAAGCCTGCAGAAATAAACGGAGTAAACTATACTGACGGAGGGCTTATTGATAACTTACCCGTAAAACCTTTGCTCGGAAAATGTGAAAAAATAATTTGTATAAATCTTATACATCTGAAATATAAAAAGCAGTTTAAAAATACGAAACAAGTTCTCGGGCGTATTTTTGACATATTGACTTATCACAATCAGGAAACGGATATTTCAAATTGTGATATTTTAATAGAGCCTCCTTCTTTATACGGTTTGCCTTATTTCAGCAATAAAAAAGCAAAAGAAACTTTTGACATAGGATATAATTACACTAAAAAGCTGAATATTACTTTTTAATTTCTATAAGTTCAACAACAGAAAAAAGATTTCCGTTTTTATCGTAAGTTTCACTTTTAACCTCTCCTACTCCTTTACACATCCAACTTTTTACACTCATTTTTACATTAATGAATCCGAACTTTGATGTAATATCCTGTGATATTTTTACGGTATTAAATGTTCCTGCCTCAGTTGTAACGGTCTCTTTTGCTTCTACTTTTCTGTTTGTAATATCGGTTTTGAAAACTATAGGAAACCCGGCATCTATAGTTGCCTTAACATATCCGTCATCTAAATCAGTTCCGGGGCTCATATTTGAAGGATAGCCTATATTTTTAAAATCAACGGATATTTGAGCTTCTTCATAGTCTGCCATCTGCTCTTTGTTCAGGTAAGAATTCATATCAATATAGAACACATTATCTTTACATAAAAAAATCAATGTGTCTTTACCGGTTACATTTTTCTTTTTATCATAGTCGGTTCTTAAAATCATATATTCAGTTCCCCCGTCTTTTGATGATGATGATAAAAGTTCCTGCGAGTAATAACTTTGAACTTTTCCTTTTTTATTGCTCATTTTATACATTAATTTTTCGCCGACTTTTACGGGTATAAATGTTTCGCAGTTTTGAGCTTTAACGGTAAATATACCCGTAAAAAACACAATGAGCACAACTATTCCTTTAATTTTCATATACTTATGTTAGAACAATACAAATATAATATAATTTTATTTATAATTTATGTCCTGACAGTATTATTTAACAAGCATCTGCAAAATAAGAAAGGTAAACAATTTAATCTATTATAAACTTAGCTCCGAGAGTGATGATATGTGCTTTTAATCCGGAATTTCTGTAATAATAGGCATAGTTGAGATTTAATGTTTTTAATCCGACTTTCCACACTTTAGCATCAGTAAAAATATCTTTATACTGAACTCCGAACCCTATCTGCGATGCATTAAATTCTGACAAATCGTAATCGGATGTATAAAATTCTTCCGTTGACAGGTGTTCCTCATAGGGTGCAAAATATTTTGCCGCTGTCTGTGTGTAAAATCTGTAAGCAGGATATAGGGTATATTTCATTCCTATTTTTAAAGGTATTTCAATATTAAAAGTTTGAGAATTAATATCCCAGTCATCAAAATAGTATCTGTAATAAGTTCTGACCACAACAAATTCATTAATGAAGTAGTTAAACTGCATTCCTATCGGAATTTTAAATCTTGTGTCAGGCAAGCGTTCTATATCATCGGCTAACTGAAATACATCTTTATTTTCCGGGCTTGTGTATTTATCAATACTTAAAGCGTTTCCTATATAAAAGTTGTCAATATCCTTAAAATAAACTCTTTGCATAGGATTTGCGAGCCATCCTTTTTGTAAAACCAAATCAGAAAAAAGTGCTATCTGTGCTTTTTTTCCTAAAATTTGAGAGAAATTCAATGATACTGAATATGTATTTCTTCCTTTATCTGAAATTAAATTTGATTTTAAAGGTTGCCAGATATATGTTCCGTTTTTATCAATCGGTATTCCTTGACTGTCCAAAATATCAACACCGTTAAAAAAATCAGCATTAAGATTTCCGTTATTTTCAATATAAGTTTTTATTTCTGTCGGATATTCGGGTCGCCAAGTATCAATATAAGTTTTTGCGTTTATTCCTATTTCCGTATTTTTTTCATTAAAAAGATAAGAATATCCCAAGCCGGCTCCTAAAGAAACATAATCATATTCATTTGCGAAACTTATATCTGCATTAAAAATTTTGTTTCTGTCGTCTGATGAGTGAGTGTATGACAGACTCGGGCTTACCCAAACGTCTTCATTTGAAGCTCCTGACGAAGCCACCCAAGGTGTTCCGGTTATCGGTCCTGCTGCGTTAAAATTTGAGCCGTATTCATCATCATCGTCATCATCTCCGGAGGCTCCCGTAAAGGGGTTTAAATTTCCTGAAGATGCAGATGAATATGCTGAAATTGTTATATCTGCCGTTAAAACATCATCGTCGTTCAACGGTATCATTACATTGATGTTATTTGCAAAATTTTTAAGCTCTTCCGTTCCTATTCCTCCTGTAACTGCGGCATTACTGCCGTCTTGGGTATATAAACTTGTTAAAAAACTTATTTCGGCACTTTCTAAAACACGTTTTTTATAAGTTGTTTTTTTTACGGTGTCTTGCTTGGTTTGTGCCGATACGGTGAAGCGGCAACAAGAAATTATCAGCAATAAAAATATAATGTTTCTCATAAATATTCTGTTTTTTTTGTTAATTGCATCCACAGCCTCCTCCGGCTTTTCCTCCGTTTGCACCCGAAGCTCCTTCTCTGTAAACCTGAAAGGTTGTTTCAAATTTTTTAAATTTATAGTTTGACAATTTCATATCAGGGTCATTAATGTTTACTTTCTCATATTCCTTAATTGTAGTACAAGATGAAATAATAAATATTAGTGAAATGAAAATTGCCGTAATTTTATTTAGTCTTTTCATCGTTATTTATTTTAATGTTATCGGAGGTAAATATTTCTCCTTTATCGTCTATAATTATGCATTCCGTATTCGGCAACTGGTTGACTAAGTTAATTCCTACTTCTGTTCCCGTAACAAAAACAGAGGTTGCCAGGGCATCTGCTAATTCTGCTTTCGGAGCAAAAACAGTAACGCTTATAACTCCCGTTGCAGGATATCCTGTTCTCGGGTCTATTATGTGTGTGTAGCGTTTACCGTCAAAAATAACATATTTTTCGTAATTACCGGATGTTACTACTGCTCCGTTTGTAATAGGCAATAAGGCAAATGCTTTATTTTTATTAAACGGATTTGTTACGGCAACCGTCCATTCTTTACCGTCTGGCTGTCTTCCCCACGTGTTCATATCTCCGGAAGCATTGATTATACCGGCTTTTACCCCTTTAGAAATTAAAAGTTCTTTTGTTTTATCGGCAGCATATCCTTTTCCTATTGCTCCGAAACCTATTTTCATTCCTTCTTCCGGCAAAAACACTGTTTGCTTTTCTTCATTAAGAATAATTTTTTTGTAACCTACTTTTGAAACAGATTTTTTAATATCCTCTTTCGAAGGCATTGCTTTCATTGTTCCGTCAAACTTCCATATCCTGTCCGTAGAAGCATAGGTAATATCGAAAGCTCCTTCGGTAAGCTCAGAAATAACCAATGAGCGTTTTATTAAATCAAATAATTCTTTGCTGACTTTTACCGGCTTAATACCGGCATATTTATTTATTTTTGAAGTTTCCGAATCTTTATCCCATGAAGATATTTTTTTTTCTATCCGTGAAATCTCGGAAACTGCAATATCAAAATATTTTTCTGCATCAACAGAGTCTTCTGATACGACATAGAGGTCAAACCGGCTTCCCATTAACTTTATTTTTTTATGAAAAACCTGCTGTGCTTGTATTGATGATACAAATAATAACAATAATACAGTATATCTTATCATTGAAATCATTTTTTAATATCTAAAATGAAGACAGTAGCTTAATATATTCTGTCGGCGACATTTTTTTATACCCCGTTGTTCCGAGAATATTTCCGTCTTTATCTAATACTACTACAAAAGGAAAGTATCCGTGCAGATTATATTTTTCTGCAAGTTTATTATTTTTCTTTTGCTGCTCATCTGATAATTGATTTTTTTTTCGCCTCGGAAAATCAGCTTTAAGCATAATAAAGTGCTTTTCCGCATATTTTTTAAATTCATCGGAACTCCATATTTCCCGTTCTAATTTTATGCAGGGAGCACACCAATCTGACCCTTGAAAAACCAAAACTATTTTTTTGTTTTCGGCTGAAGCCTTTGCTTTAGCCTCATCAATATCAGTTTGCCAATTTTGAGCGTTAACGGTTACGGTAAAAAATAACATTAACGGAAACAATGATTGTTTTAACATAGTTTATTTTTGCGACGATTAATATTTTAGTATCTTAAACTCTGATTTTTCAGCTATCAACATAATATACGTTTTTTTTTACAGTTTATTACTTTTCAGCAAAAAAATATAGAGTTACAAAATTGCAACTCTATATTCTCACAGCTGCATTCTATATCTCTCGTTTGTGATAAACTTTATCAAAATCGGGGTCTTCATCAAACTGAAGATACTTGTATATATTGTTTTCATTTGGCTGAACGTATTTATTGTAATATTCAAAATATTCCTCAGCCGTAGGAATACGGTTTAAACCGGAAACTATTGCCGCCATTTCGGCAGAACCGAGAAAAACTTGTGCACCTTTACCCATTCTGTTATCAAAGTTTCGGGTAGAAGTTGAGAATACCGTAACCCCGTCAGGCACTCTTAATTGATTTCCCATACAAATAGAACACCCCGGCAATTCTATTCTTGCTCCCATTTTGTTAAATTTTGAGAACTCTCCTTCCGATTTTAATTTTGCTTGATCCATACGCGTAGGCGGAACGATATATGTTCGCACATCGGCATTTCGTTCAAATCCTTCCCAAATTTTTGATGCAGCTCTGTAATGTCCTATATTTGTCATACACGAACCTATAAATACGTCTTGAACCGGGGTTCCCTCAACTTCTGAAATATATTTAACGTCATCCGGGTCGTTAGGGCAAGCAACTATTGGTTCTTTAATTTGTGATAAATCTATTTCTATAACGGCAGCATATTCTGCATTTTCATCTCTTGAAAGCAATTGCGGATTTTTCAGCCATTCTTCCATTGCATCAATCCGTTTTTGTATTGTAGGAGCATACTGATACCCTTCTTTTATCATTTTCTTTAATAATGCAATGTTAGAGCGTAAATAAGTTGCTACGGATTTTTCGGACAATTTATAGGTTGCGGCTGCAGCACTTCTTTCAGCTGCGGCATCGGTAAGTTCAAATGCCTGTTCTACGGTAATATCCGGCATTCCTTCCATTTCAAGTATTCTGCCGTTAAAAATATTTTTTTTATTCTCTTTTTCTACCGTAAGAAGTCCGTTATTTATTGCCCACAAAGGAATGGCATTTACAATGTCTCTTAAGGTAATACCCGGTTTTGCCTTGCCTTTAAATTTAACTAATACCGACTCCGGCATATCCAAGGGCATAGACCCCAATGCCCCCGCAAAAGCTACAAGCCCGGAACCTGCAGGAAAAGATATTCCGAGAGGAAAGCGTGTATGAGAATCACCGCCGGTGCCAACCGTATCGGGCAATAACATTCTGTTAAGCCATGAGTGTATTACACCGTCACCGGGATATAATGACACACCTTCTCTTTCTGTAATAAATTTGGGCAACATCTGATGCATTTTTGTATCTGTCTCTTTAGGATAAGCAGCCGTATGACAAAATGTCTGTAAGAATAAAGGAGTTTGAAATTTTAAACAAGCTAATTCCGTAATTTCGTCAGCAGTCATAGGTCCGGTTGTATCTTGTGAGCCCACTGTTGTCATTTTAGGCTCTACGGACATACCCGGCAAAACTCCCTCTGTTCCGCAGGCTTTACCAACCATTTTTTGAGCTAAAGTATATGCTTGATTCGGTTTTGGAACAGGATTATTTGGTTTTGCAAATACATCAGATTCGCCTAAACCGAGAATTTTTCTTGCATCGTTTGTAAGTTTTCTGCCTATAATTAAGGGAATACGTCCGCCGGCACGAAATTCATCGGTTATAGTATTCGGTTTTAGTTCAAATTTTGATAATAATTCACCATCTTCTGAAGTTATTTCTCCTTTTACGGTGTTTATATTTATAACATCACCATGATTTAATCTTGAAACATCGGAAATA
>CAMZKI010000284.1 GCA_947311125.1 uncultured Chlorobiota bacterium | reverse complement strand
TCCGCTTGGAATAAAACAGACGAATGGGATATTACGGATAAAATGCCTAATGAAAAACTCGAAGTAAAATTAGCAGCAATCTATATGGTTATTTATCTTACTAATATTAAATAGGTAAAATTGACTAATTTCACTTCCGACACATTTTACCTATTTAATATTAGTAAGATAAATAACCATATAGATTGCTGCTAATTTTACTTCGAGTTTTTCATTAGGCATTTTATCCGTAATATCCCATTCGTCTGTTTTATTCCAAGCGGATACTATTTTTAAACTGCCGTTTTTGGTATTAAATTCCCAATCTTTCCAAAAATCTTTATTATGCGGCCAAACGGGTTTTAAAACATAAGTATGCGAACCGTCAATAATATTCCATTCTTTCGGGTATCCATATACCTGTTCCATTTTTATGGTTTTGTTTCCAACCTTAACTAACCAACGGTTTTTTACCACGGGAGAGATTTCAATTTTTCCTTTAACTCCGTTAATTTCAAAGTTCCACTCGTCTTTTTTGCCCCAAGCACTCTGAATATAACCGAAATTTCTGCTGCCGTTAATTTTCCATTCGTCCCATTTTTTCCAAGCGGTTTCTATTTTTTTGAAAGTAACCGTATTTTTAACGGCAGATGCCGGCATATTAAGCGTAAAACTTGCAATTGCCACCGGCTCGGAGCGTCTGTTTGATGCTCTTTCATAGGGACATACTTCTATTTTTATCGTATTTTTTCCGGGTTTAAAAGCTCCCGTATTTTGCGAAAGAATCCGCATTTCGTTCCAATCGTAAGTATCATAATTCGCTCTGTATAAACAAACGGGAAGTGATGTTCTTTTGCCGTTGGTTTGACTGATATGTTCTTTAAACAATTTGCCGTTTGCATAATAGCGTATCACATAACGATAGGTATCATAGGGTTTTTTCCACCCGTTTTTAACATAATGATTATTGATACCTTCCGCCCAATAAAACCGTCCGTAAATAGGTTCTCCCCAATTAAAAACTGTTTTTTGTGTAGATAAATTTTCTTTTTGAAATAAAACTTCTTCGTTGGAAAAAAATCCGCTTCCCAAAAATTTGCGATGAACTTCACCTGAAATTCCGTTGTCGGGTAATTTGTTTTGTGCCATAATACCGGTTGTCAGGATTAAGGTTAGAAATAAAATTTTTGTTTTCATAATGATTATCGTATTAATGCAGATTCATAATTTTTTTTGTTTAACTGTTTAATTTATTTTTTACCAAGTTTCCTGATGTATCACAACCCAAGCATAAGTTGATGCTCCGGTTTGCACACACATTTCAACGTACGAATTATTACTGTCGGCACGGTAACGTAAAGTACCTGCTTTATCAGCGGTTGCCGCATCGGTATCATCGGCTACTTGCACACCGCCGTTTACTTGCAATGCGGATTTGGGGTCGGTTGTACCTATTCCTACTTTTCCGTTTAGTGCGGTTTTGGTAACGGATGTATTTCCGATAAGAACCGTATTACTACCCAATCCCGTTACATTGACTCCTATAACAATTTCGTTCGTATCACCATTCGCAGCGGCTTTTGTATTTGAGCCGATAAATATTCCCGAAGTTAAATTACTCAAGGGAGCACCCGTCGCATCATAAACTCCTGACAGATAACCAATTGCCGTATTATCATTACCTGAAGAAATGCCTGCGAGAGCCCCTGCCCCGAAGGCGGAATTATTGGTTCCGGAGCTATTTGTTGCAAGTGCAGAATTTCCGGTTCCGGTATTTCCCGTTAATGTGCCGTTATTTATTCCGGAACCACCTCCTAAGAAAACAGAATTACCGCTTGTCAACCCATCACTTAAATCATTTATTTCTTGTGCTCCCGAAGATGTCGGTGTTTGCCAAAAAGCGTTTCCGATTGCATCAGAAGTCAAAACTTTTCCTGCTCCGGGACTGCCACCCGTGATTTTAATGGTTCCGTTAATATCTACACGCTGAGCGATAAAATCTCCTCCTATTAGCGGAGTTGAAGTCGAGGAATTGGCTATATACAGTTTCCCGCTGCCGGTTTCGTTATAACCGGCTTGATAGCCGATAAATACATTACCCGACCCGTTTAAGTTAGTGAAACCTGCATCTGTTCCGATAATAGTGTTGTTATTTCCCGATACACTATTATATGAGGCTCTTGTTCCTACTGCAACATTACTATTTCCTGTTGTATTTGCATTCATAGCATAAGTACCTAAAGCAGTATTATCACTTCCCGATGTATTTAACGACAAACTTCCGTTACCGAAACCCGCATTTCTGTTTGCCGTTCCGTCATCGGAAACTCCGGCATTGATTCCGAGAAATATCGATGAATTATCGTTGATACCGTCCGACAAATCATTGATGGCTTGTGCCCCGCCCGAAGCATTTGCCGGAACCCAATTGGTACCGTTCCAAGACAAGACTTGTCCGTTTGCGGGAGCGTTGGTTGAGACGTCCACATCCGTAAGTTTATCTATATCGCTGTTGAGTGAAAAAACATTTCCTGTTAAAGCCAATCCCATTCCGGCCGTATAGGTTGTATTTTGGTCATCGGCAGGTATCCAATTTGTGCCGTTCCAAGACAAAATTTGTCCGTTTGTCGGGGCGTTAGTTGATACATCCACATCGGTCAAGTTATCGATACTGCTATTGAGTGAAAAAACCGTTCCTGTTAAATCCAATCCCGTTCCGGCTGTATAGGTTGTATTTTGATCATTTGCCGGCACCCAGTTGGTTCCATTCCAAGACAAGACTTGTCCGTTTGTGGGAGCATTTGTTGTTACGTCCACGTCGGTATGAGCATCAATTGAACCCAAAGAAGTAACGGTTACATCCGCCGGCACCCAATTGGTTCCGTCCCAAGATAAGACTTGTCCATTTATAGGAGCATTAGTTGAAACATCCACATCGGAATGGGTGTCGATTGAGCTGTCTGCACTAATGGGAGCATTCTGCCAAGAAGCCAATCCGTTGACATCGGAAGTCAGGATTTTTCCGGTTCCGGGATTTCCACCGGTTATTTTAATAGTACCGTTAATATCCACTTGTGCCGCGGAAAAGTCTCCGCCTATAAGCGGTGTATTCGTACTTGAATTGGCAATGTAGAGTTTGTTACTGCCGGTTTCGTAGTAACCGGCTAGATAACCTATAAAGATATTTCCGCTTCCTGTTGAACTATATCCGGAATGATCACCTATTGAAATATTATAATTTCCGGCAGAATTACTATATAATGCCATATTCCCCATAACAACATTTTGTTTTCCGACAGTATTGTTATTTAAAGCAGATTGACCTACTGCCGTGTTTGCAATTCCTTCGGTAATATTTTCCATAGCAAGAGAGCCGACAGCCGTATTTGCATAATGACTTTTTATTCCATTTAGATTACCTTGCAGAGCTTTATATCCTACGGCTGTATTACCTGAATAAAAAGGAGGAGAAATGTTTTCGTCATATCTGTATAATGTCCGATAACCTATTGCCGTAGATCCGGAAAAATTAATATTTTCACGCAAGGCATCTGTTCCGATTGCAACATTTTCGGTTCCTGTATGATTTATTGTTAGCGTAAAGGCACCGTAAGCAACATTATTATCTGCTCCGTTAGAGCTTAATGATTCATACCCCATTGCAGTATTATAATCTCCTATATCTCCTTGTAAATTATAATAATTGCTTGATCCTAAAGCCCCTTTACCTGCGGAGGTATTTCTTCTGCTTATTTGATTAAATGCTTGCGAAAATGCACCTATGGCTGTATTATCACCGTTTTCATAATGAGAATGCAAGCTGAAATAACCCACAGCTGTATTGTATTCTTCAACATAAATATCGGGAACAGAATCCTTTGTTCCCATAAGTGCTTCATAACCGACAGCTACCGAATAATTGCCGTCAACAGGATATCTCATAGTTCGAGTACCGATTGCAACAGTACGGTGATAACCTTTAATCTCCATTGATTCAGACCCAATGGCTATACCGTCATCGTAATAAGCTTTATTTTTTTGTGCTTTATAGCCAATGGCAATATTATTATGACCGGATAAAGATTCCGGGGCTTGTAGATATAGTCCGTTATATCTTGCAGAATCTCCGATTGCTATATTATTATCTCCGTGCTCTCCTAAATATGAGGACTTATTTCCGATAGAGATATTATGACTTCCGGTTTTATGCTTAAATAAGCTTGCAGTACCAATAGCAATATTACTTTCGCCATTGTAATAATTTTGATTAGAAAACTGATAAATATTGTTATTATATAAAGCAGAATCTCCAATTGCAATAAGATTGGTATTTATAGTATCTTCATACAAGGCAAAGCTTCCTATTGCAATTTTTTGACTTCCCGAGGTATTAAAATACCCCGACTTATAACCTAAAAACACATTCGCATTATTTGAAAGATCATCATTTTTACCGGCTCCTTCACCAAGAAAAACAGATTGTCCGGTTCCGGTTTGCCAAATATGGCCTTGAACGTCAAATTCCGCTCCGGGACTTGACGTGCCGATTCCGATTGAATCGGTAATATTGTAAACATAGTCTTTTAAGGGGTGTTTTATCCAATCGTTATCCTGTTCGCCGACCGGTGTCCAAAGGGTTCCGTCATAATAATAAAATCCCTTTATTCCGTCCGTTTGATACACCATCAATCCTTCGGCAGGATTTGATATTTGCATGCGTTCCAGTTGGGTCATACGCGGAATCAAAATTCCTTTATCGGTAC
The DNA here is from genome assembly GCA_947311125.1 of uncultured Chlorobiota bacterium. Classification (GTDB taxonomy): domain Bacteria; phylum Bacteroidota; class Bacteroidia; order Bacteroidales; family JAADGE01; genus JAADGE01. The sequence continues at coordinate 14,190 of CAMZKI010000284.1, read as the reverse complement.
TTTTTATATCCAACATAGCCGAAGCATCGGGTTGACTTCCGTCGGTGTTGATGCCTACTTGTGCTTGTGCATGATAACTTGTCAATAGCAACACAAAAAATAATAAATAAGATGTTTTTTTCATGTTTGTCAGTTTTAGTTTGTAAATGTTTTTTGGTATATAAGTTTTTGATTACTTTTTATTCGAAGAATTAATTTTCCTTTTTGATTTTTGATTGTTATTGTTTCAAAATCGGTATTGACAAATGTTTTTTTATAAAGGTTTTTTCCGTACCCATTATCAATTTCAATAATTCCGCTTTTCAGTATTTCATCGGAAGAAACAAAAACAGTATTTCCTTTTTTAACGGCAAGTATCATTTTTAACTACAAAAAAACCAATTTATATTGAGACAAGAGAAAATTGAGGTCATCAAAAGGTCATCAATGCAGAAAATTATATATTTTATTTTTTTTATATTTACAAACTAAAAAAAGTTGCAATAATGAAAAAACTCATCATTCTGACTGTTCTTTCTTTACTGTCCGTTGTGCTCCTTGCTCAAAGTTCAGCAGATGAAGAATCAGAAAATACAGATAATAATGAAAGAATTAATGCTTATTTAAAGTATGCAAAAAAATATCGGACAGACAGTATTGAATCGGCTTTAAAATATTTAAAGAAAGGGATTCATATTGCCGAAACAAACCATTTGATTTCAGACAGTGTTTTGGAATTGTTCCTTTCAGTCGGCGAAATTTATTATATGAATAATCAGTTGGATTCTGCTGAACTTTATATAAAAAAGAGTATAAAAAAAGCTGCCGGATTAAAATACAGTTTATTTTCTGCCGAAGCATATCGTGCGTTGGGAAATATTCTTTATAATAAAAGTGAGTTTGTTAAATCTTCAGATGCTTTTAAAAAATCATTGAAATTTGTGTCATTGGTAAAAGATTCTGTTTTAACGGCAGATATATTAATTGACAAAGCTTATACACATGAAATTTTGTCGGAAAGAGATTCGGCTCTTTATATGTTGGAAAAGGCGGGTATTGTTTCAAAAAAAATAAATTATACGGCGGGAATCGGAAAATCGGAATTAGCTGCCGGTAATATTTATTACGGTATTAATAAGTTTGATATTGCTTTATTTCATTATCAAAATGCTTTAGAGGCTGCATTAAAGTCAGGAAATATTATGGGGATTGCAGCTTCATACAAAAATATTGCTGCCGTGTATATTGAGAAAAAGGAATATGAAACTGCATTAAAAAACTTACAACTGTCTTTGAAAGAATATAAGAAGTTGAATTATCCTGCTATGCTTTCAAATGTTTACAATGACCTTTCTTTAATTTATTCACAAAAAGGGCAGCAAGACAGTACTGAATATTATTTAAATAAAACTGTTAATAATGCCAAAAGATACGGAACAAAGGAAGACTTATCAATTGCTTATAATGTTGCCGGTGTTTCTTACGGGAATCTTAAAAACTATTATTTAAGTAATTTATATTTAGACTCTTGTATCTCGCCTGCAAAAGAAATTAATTTCGGATTGATGCTGGAAAAATCATACAAACTTTATTCTGACAATTTATATCGCTTAAGTAAGTATAAGGATGCTTTTGACTATTACAAGAAATATAATGACATTAAAGATTCAATATCAAACGAAAGTTTTCGAAATAAGCTTGCACAGTTTCAGGCAAAATATGAGACTTTTCAAAAAGAAGCTGAGATAATGCGGCTGAAAGATAAAGAACTAATAGACAAAGCCAATAACAGATTGTTAATTTTCGGTATATTTTCTTTAGTTATTATTTTTATTCTGGTTATAGTAAGAATTCAAACTAAGCGTAAAAAAGATTCGGAAATTCAAAAACAAAAAATAGCTTTACACAAAAAAGAAAAGGAGCTTATAAATGCCAAACTTGAACAAAAAGAGATTGAAGAGAGAAAATTAAAAGATGAAATAGAGTTTAAAACTAAGCAATTAGCAAGTCATGCACTAAATATGATGCAAAAAAATAAATTATTACAAGAACTGAGCGAACATATAAGCGAAAAAAGCAAAACGATGGACGAAAAAAGCAAGAAAGAACTTTTTTCTGTTAAAAAACAACTTGAAGCAGGTTTAAATGTGGACAAAGATTGGGACTTATTCAAGGTTTATTTTGAACAACTTAACGGCTCTTTTTTTAATAAACTGAAAGAAATTAATCCCGACCTTACGGCAAATGATTTTCGCCTGTGTGCTTTAACTAAACTTAATTTGTCTTTAAAAGAAACTGCATCGGTTTTAAATATTTCGCCCTACAGCGTAAAAAATGCCCGTTATCGGTTAAAGAAGAAACTTAATCTAAAAAAAAATGACAACTTAAACGTTTTTTTGGACAATTTGTAAGATTACACAAACGAATTATTACACATTTACTTCTTTTTTCTCTTTTTAAACCATTTTTCTTTAACATACTCAAACTCTTCCCTTATGGCTTTTTCAATATTCGAAACTGTTACAGGCTCACCCTGCATTTCTAATTTTTGAGAAACGGTAACGGCTTTCGGTATTACAATCCATAAAATAATATAAATTAACGGACCGAAACCGCCTAAAAAAAATGCGGCAACAAACATAAGACGAATAAAAACAGGATCGAGTCCGAAATAATTACCGAGTCCGGCACAAACTCCGGCAAAAACATTATTATCCTCATCTCTGTATAATCTTTTTTGTTTTCTTTTCTTTTTTTCTTTCGGGTAATCATCAGAAATGTCTTGCTCTTCTTTTTCATCCGGCTCAAAATCTTCGGGATTTCCCATTGTTTTAATAATCTTGCCAACCTCTTTCAAAGTTATAATTCCCTCATTTCCTGCCTGTTCGTCAAAGAGTTCGGCTACACGTGCTTCTATGTCGTTAAAAATTTCCTCTCCGTCTTCTTCATTTTCGTATTTTCGGGCAATTCTGTCAAGCCAATTTTTTAATTTTAAGTACGCATCTTCATCAATATTAAAAATATACCCGCTAATGTGTATTCTTACTGTTTTTTTCATTTTATTTATACGTTTGATGTTCTTATTTTTTCAACAGACTCGGTTAAACTGCTCCATGAATTATCCAGTTCTTCCAAAACCCTCTGTCCCTTATCCGTAAGTCTGTAATATTTACGCGGCGGACCTTGAGTTGACTCTTCCCATCTGTAGCTCAGCAGTCCTGCATTTTTTTGGCGTGTAAGCAAAGGGTATAGTGTGCCTTCTACAACAATAAGTTCCGCATTTTTCAACTCCTTAATTATATCAGAAGCATACGCATCTCCTTTAGAAAGCACCTGTAATGTGCAATATTCCAAAATACCTTTCCTCATTTGTGCTTTTACGTTTTCAATCTTCATCAGTGCCCTCTGTTTTTAGTTATATTATATAATGTCGCAATTAAAACCGATTGTTACGGAGAAACTGTATTTTGCCATTTACTTTTAGGTTCGTTTGACGGAAGTATAATCCATAAAATTATATACACGGGAATAAAAAATCCTCTGAACAATGTTGCAATTAAAAAAAACAATCGGACATATAACGGGTCTATTCCTATATATTTTGCAATTCCGGCACAAACTCCGGATATTATTTTCTCTCTTTTGTCCCGCTGTAATCTGTTTTTTTTCTTATAGTTGACTTTTTTTCTTATAAATTTTTCATCTTCATAAAACTTTTGCTTGAACTTTATTTTATGATTTTCTTTCATAACTTTTATAACTTCGTTAATAATTTTCACGTCTATAATATCCTGTTTTCTGTTTTCCGTCTCCATATCTAAAAGAATTGATATCTGGATTTCTGCATCTGAATACTTCCCCTCCTCTTTCAATGTCCTTTTTATGAATTTCATAAAATCTGCAAGCATTCTATACGCTTTTTCGGTTATTTTATGACTTCTGCCGTTAATAGTTATCTCCTTAACCTGCTCCATAGTTTATAGTTTTATTATGCAAATATATATAAAATATACTACTATGCAATACATAATACTATATTTTTTTATAATTTATATTTTTTATATTTGCAAAATTATGGAAAAAGAATTTAATATCCTGAAAATGAGGGTTGAGTATAACAGTCCGGTTCGTTACTATCTGAACTCGGGAGATGAAGAAATATTTGTAAACGAACTCATAGGCAAAAACTTAAGAATAGAGTGGAAAGGGGTTATAAATTGTATTAAATGCGGTAATAAAACAAAAAAATCGTTCGCACAAGGATATTGTTACCCGTGTTTTATTTCCGTTCCGGAAACAGCCCCCTGCATTTTACAACCCGAATTGTGTGAGGCTCACCTCGGTATTTCAAGAGATAAAGAATGGTCGGAAAAAAACTGCCTTACCGACCACTATGTTTACCTTGCCTTGTCAAGCGGATTAAAAGTCGGCGTAACCCGAGCATCTCAAATCCCGACAAGATGGATAGACCAAGGTGCCGTTAAAGCTGTTAAGCTGGCAAAAACTCCGAACAGGCACATTGCCGGGCTCATTGAGGTTGACCTTAAAAAATATTTATCGGATAAAACAAGTTGGCAAAAAATGCTGAAAAACAATATTGATTTTAAGATTAATTTATTGTCGGAAAAAGAAAAGGCAAGGGATATATTACGTAGTGATTTAAGCAAATACATAACCGATGATAATGAAATTTTTGAAATAAATTATCCCGGTAAAATTTACCCCGGTAAAATAAAAAGCATTAATTTAGATAAAGCACCTGAATTTTCAGGCAAATTAATCGGTATTAAAGGTCAATATCTCATATTTGATATAGGCTTTGTAATAAATATAAGAAAATACGGCGGGTATCGGATGCGCTTTATATATTGAAAAGGTTATTTAAACAAAAAACACCCCGAAAATTTAAGCATCTGCAGATTTCCGAGGAGTTTTATTATTTTTAATTATCGATTGTTTTTTCACTTATTCATACAATCTTTCTTGTTACTCATCATCATTTTTTTATGTTTTTGTCCGGCATGCATGTCATAATAAATTCTTTGATCATCTGTTAAAATTTTCCTGACTTTTTGTCGAAAATCAGCATGTTTTTTTGCCATATTAATTTTCATTGCTCCGATTTCATCTATTTGCTTATAAATATCATCCATATTCGGGTTATCAGATGTCTGCAAAGTTTGCAGGCGGGCTTCTTTCTCTTTCAGTTCATTTTTTAAAGGCATCATTTCTTTCATATGTGCCGTTCTCATTTCATTAAGCTGCTCTTTTTGGGTATCCGTTAAATCGGGAATATTCATAAACATCCCGCTTTTTTTGCTTTGCGGCACATTATTTCCTGCTTGAGCAAAAAGCCCGGCAGATAAAAAAATTAACAATGTTGCGATTAATAAATTTTTTTTGTTTTTCATGTCGTTTGAATTTTAATTATTAACTTATTTTTGTTTGTTTGCTTCTTTTGACATGAAAAAAACAAAAAGGTTTAATTATCTTTTAACATATTGTTCTTCATAATATTTTTCATAACTGCCGTCAAGGATTCCTGCCATCCAATTTTCATTTTGCAAATACCAGTCAATAGTTTTTTCCAAACCCTCTTCAAAAGTAACCGAAGGTTTCCACCCGAGTTCATTTTGAATCTTTGAGGAATCAATGGCATACCTCAAGTCATGCCCTGCCCTGTCTTTAACAAAAATTATAAGTTCGGCTGACGCACCTTTTTTTCTTCTGAGCTTTCTGTCGGCAATTTCGCAAAGTTTTCTGATTAAGTCAATATTTTTCCATTCGTTATTCCCCCCGATATTATATGTTTCCCCTGTCTTACCTTTTCTGAATACTAAATCTATGGCATCGGCATGGTCAATAACATAAAGCCAGTCTCTTACATTTTCTCCTTTTCCGTAAATCGGAACAGGTTTATTGTTTTTTATGTTGTTTATTGCCAGCGGGATTAATTTTTCCGGAAATTGGTTAGGACCGTAATTGTTTGAACAATTTGAAATTACAACCGGTAATTTATATGTATGAAAATATGCTCTTACAAGGTGATCGGAGCTTGCCTTAGATGCAGAGTAAGGACTCCGAGGATCGTATGCGGTAGTTTCCGTAAAGAAGCCTTCTTCACCGAGCGAACCGTAAACCTCATCGGTAGATATGTGATAAAATCGCTTGTCTTTAAAATCGTCATTCCAAAAATGTCTTGCCGCATTTAACAAATTTACCGTCCCGAGAATATTTGTACTGATAAAAGCTCCCGGATTTACTATTGACCTGTCAACATGCGATTCGGCAGCAAGATGTATAACACTGTCAAAAGAATATCTTTCAAAAAGTTTATTAACAAAATCAGTGTCTGTAATATCTCCTTTTTCAAAAATATAATTGGGCTTTGAACTTATGTCCGATAAGTTCTCAAGATTTCCGGCATAAGTTAAGGCATCAAGGTTTACAATTTTATACTCCGGATATTTATTAACAAATAAGCGAACAACGTGCGAACCTATAAATCCTGCGCCTCCCGTAACTAATATTGTTTTATGCATTTTACCGTTAAGTTTAGATATGAATATTTCCACAAAACTATCAAATTTGTAAAAACATACGTTATTTTAACAAAAAATTAAGCATTTTTTTACTTTTGTATTATCAAAATACTGCGAATGATACACAAAACCGATTTTTTAGTTATAGGTTCAGGTCTTGCCGGATTAATGTATGCTCTGAAAGTTTCCGAATTCGGAAAAGTTATTGTCGTTACAAAAAGCGAAATAGATAACACAAATACAAGTTTTGCACAAGGCGGAATTGCTTCAGTTCAGAAAGTCAATGATTCTTACGAAAAACATATTAAAGACACGTTAATTGCCGGCGACGGTATCTGTGATGAAGATGTTGTAAGAACAGTTGTAACGGAAGGTCCGGAGAAGGTAAAGGAACTCATGGAACTTGGTGCAAGATTTGACAAAAAAGATGACGGTACTTTTGATTTAGGTAAAGAAGGCGGGCATTCCGACAACAGAATTTTTCATCATAAAGATAATACGGGCTTTGAAATTCAGCGTGCTTTAACAGAGCAAGTCAGAAAAAATAAAAATATTACCGTTTATGAAAATTACTATGCGGTAGATTTGATAACCCAACATCATTTAGGATATACGGTCATTTTAAATAACAGCAATATAGAATGTTACGGAGCTTATGTTTTAAATCCCGAAACAGAAAAGGTTGAACGTTTTTTGGCAAAAATTACATATCTTGCAACAGGAGGTTTGGGAAATATTTATGATATTACAACAAACCCGAAAGTTGCAACCGGCGACGGTATTGCTATGGCATACAGGGCTAAGGCTTTAATAAAAGATATGGAATTTGTTCAATTTCATCCTACGGCACTTTATAATAAAAATGAACGCCCTTCTTTTTTAGTTACTGAAGCATTAAGAGGTTTCGGGGCAATACTTCGGAATAAAAAAGGGGAAGCATTTATGAAAAAATATGATGAGCGTAAAGATTTGGCTCCGAGAGATATTGTTGCTCGTGCGATAGATAACGAAATGAAAATAAGCGGAGATGATTTTGTTTATCTTGATGCAACACGTTTGGATGCCGGAAAATTGAAATCTCATTTTCCTAATATTTACCAAAAATGTCGGACCCTGGATATCGATATTACAAAAGATTATATTCCCGTGGCACCTGCGGCTCATTATCTTGTAGGCGGAGTAAAGGTAAACAAAAATGCCGAAACCTCCATTAATCGTTTATATGCTGCCGGAGAATGCTCCTCAACAGGATTGCACGGTGCGAACAGACTGGCATCAAACTCATTACTCGAAGCATTGGTTTATGCGGATAAAGCAGCAAAATCGTCATCAAAAATATTTAAAAATATTAAAATAAACGAAAATATTCCTGTTTGGCACGATGAAGGAACAACACATCCCGAAGAAATGATTTTGATAACACAGGAATTTAAAGAGTTACAGCAAATTATGACTTATTATGTCGGCATTGTTCGTTCTGATTTACGTTTAAACAGAGCTTTGAACCGTTTGGAAATTATTTATAAAGAAACTCAAAAGCTTTATGACCGTTCAAAAGTTTCAAGAGAAATATGTGAATTGCGAAATGCCGTTAATATATCTTACCTGATAATTAAAATGGCAAAAGCCCGTAAAGAAAGCAGGGGGCTGCATTATACTGTTGATTATCCGGAGAAGGGAAAGATATTATAAAAAAAGACTCCCCGAAATAAAGAAATCCGGAAAGTCTTAAAATAAATAATATTCCAGGTTTGTTTAAATTTTTTCAGTTTCGACAACTTTACCTAAAATATCTGCATAAGGAATAAACAAATATTTTTTGTCATCGAATTCAACTTCATTACCGGAAAATTCTTTGTACAAAACTGTATCACCTACGGAAATTCCCGGATTTTCGATATTATTACCTAATGCAACTACTTTTCCCGTAGGTTCTTTTCCTTTTGCAGAATCAGGAATAATAATTCAGCTTGCAGTTTTTTGTTCTCCTGTCTTTTCGCTTAATTCAAGCAATACATTTTCGTTTAACGGTTGTAATTCTCTCATTTTTATATATTTTTAATTATTATTAATTTATTAAAATATTTGTTTTAAAATTTTTAATTGCCCCAAATCACAAACCTAACAGTCTGTCTATTTTTGCTTTATCAAACCCCACAATTACCTGTCCGCCTATTATACTTTGCGGAACACCCTGCTGCCCGCTTCGTTTTACCATATCTTCCGCAGCTTTTTGGTCTTTTGAAACATCAATATCCCTGAATTTTATATTGTTTTCGCGAAGATATGATTTTAATCGGTTACACCACGAACATGAAGGAGTAGAATATACAACTACACTTTTTTGTTTAGTTTCTGTCTCACCGGAAGATGTAGTGTAAAACGAATTTGTAAACAACGACACATAATAATTTTTATCGTTACAGCCTTTATAAACTCCCTTAAGTTCTGATTTCTCAAATTTAAGCAACGTAGGAACGCTTGTAACAGAATATTCCGGATGAATATCTCTGACATCATTTACATCCACTGTAAAAATGTCAGCATTTTGAACTTCTTTTTTCGTAATTTCGGATATGTTTTTTTTCGCACAATCACTTTGAGGTGAGTTTTTTTTATGTATCAAAAGCCAAAACTCTTGTTTACTTTTACTTTTTTCTTTAAAATCCTGTAATGAGTTTACTTGTATCATCATTTTTATCTTCTTTAAATTCTTTTAAATTCTATCCGTGTTTTACAATCGGTATGCCGGACACAAAAAAATGAAGAAATGGCAGTGACTTTATTTTTTTAGTAAGAAAATAAAATATAAAATACAAAATAACTGTCATTTTTTAAGTTTTGATACAGCTACCTCTCTAAAAAACAACGACAAAAGCCTTATATGTTTTAAAATATTAATATAAGCCTTTGAATTTTAGCAAAATTATGCTTAGCTTTACCGACCTTTTTATTTTAATCTTTAAAAAATTTGATATATGAAAAGAGATTTGTTATCAATACTGCTTATTTTTATCCTGAGCGGATTCAGTTTAAGCATATCAGGACAAAAAACGGTAACCGGCGTAATAACCGATGCCGCAGACAATACACCCATACCGGGTGTTACCGTATTGGTTAAAGGAACAACCATAGGAACTATTTCAGATCTTGACGGTAATTATAAAATTAACGTTCCCGAAGGAAAAGAATTTCTTGTCTTTTCTTATGTGGGAATGAAAACAGTTACATTAAAAATTACCGAGGACAAAATTGATGTTAAAATGGCGGCAGAAAATGAAGAAATTGCCGAAATTATGGTAATTGCATCTTTTGCTAAAGACAGGCACACTCCTGTTTCTTTCTCAACAATTACACCTGACATTATTACCGAAAAACTCGGAACTCAGGAATTTCCCGAAATATTAAAATCGACACCGAGTGTTTACGCTACTAAACAAGGCGGAGGTTACGGAGACAGCCGTATTAACTTAAGGGGTTTCGACTCTAACAATATAGGAGTCTTAATAAACGGTGTTCCCGTAAACGATATGGAAAACGGTAAAGTTTACTGGTCAAACTGGGCAGGATTGTCTGATGTTACAAAAACTATGCAGGTTCAAAGAGGTCTCGGAGCTTCAAAACTTGCAATTTCATCTGTAGGGGGAACTATAAATATTATAACCCAAACTACCGATGCAAAACAGGGAGGTTCTGTTTATATAGCTACAGGAAATAACGGTTACAGCAAAACTGCATTTACCTTGTCAACGGGCTTACAGGAAAACGGATGGGCTGTTACCGTAAGCGGAAGCAAAACACAAGGTGACGGATACGTAAGAGGTACAAACTTTAAAGGTTACTCCTATTTCTTAAATATTTCTAAACGATTAACTGATAATCAGACACTGTCCCTGACCGCTTTCGGTGCTCCGCAGTGGCATAACCAAAGAAGTAATAAGCACTATATTAAAACATACTTAGACCATCCCGACGGAATTTTATACAACTCTGATTTCGGATACAGAAACGGAAAAGTTTACGGAGGCGGATATGCTTATAACGAATATCACAAACCTCAAATATCTCTGAATCACAGCTGGAACATCAGTTCTCTGACAAGCTTATCTACCGCGGTTTATCTGTCAAAATCAAGCGGAGGCGGGAGACGAATAGTCGGTGCTCAATCTGATTTGCTTTCTTTTCAATACCCTTCCGGAGAGCCCACTGCTTCTACCCTTTTAACTCCTGACGGATATTTAGACTATGACTCAGTTATGAGGATTAACCAAGAATCCTTAACAGGTTCTCAGGCAGTTGTCGCAATGTCTAACAACTCGCACGACTGGTACGGTATTCTTTCTACTTTAAACACAAAAGTCGGCGACATAAATGTTACAGCCGGCATAGACGGAAGATACTATAAAGGTTATCACTACAGAGTTATTGACGATTTGTTGGGAGGTAAATATTATTTAGATAATGCAAATATTAACAGAGACCCGGGCACACCTTTATACAAAGGAGATACTATTTCTTATTATAATGTAGGAGAAGTTCTTTGGGGAGGTGTTTTTGCTCAGGGAGAATATGTTCTTGAAAACTTTTCGGCATTCATATCAGGCTCTGCCTCAAACAGTTCACACAGAAGAACCGACCTGTTTGCCTATACACCGGAAGAAGGACAAGTTTCTGACTGGCAAAACTTTTTTGCATACAGCGGAAAAGGCGGAGTTAATTACAACATTAACAAACATCATAATGTTTTTGCAAACGGAGGTTATTTTACAAGAGCACCGTTTTTTAGATATGCTTTTATAGGTTATACAAATACGTTTAACACCGGAGCAAAACACGAAAGAGTTCTTTCATCTGAACTCGGTTACGGCTATCGTTCAACAAAAATGAAAGCAAATGTTGCGTTATACAGAACTAAATGGATGGATAAAGCTCTTACAAGATCATTAGGTCAAGAGGTGGCAAATATAACTGGTTTAGATGCGTTGCATCAAGGAATTGAAGCTGAACTTACTTATAAACCCTCAACTAAGCTTACCGTAAAAGGTATGCTTTCCGTAGGCGACTGGACATGGGAAAAAGATGTCGCAGCTGCTGTTTATGACCAAGAGCAGAACTTTATTGATTCTGTATTTATATACTCCGGCGGTATTCACGTGGGTGATGCTGCTCAGACTACCGCAGCTTTAAGTGTCGATGCCGAAGTATTACCAAAACTAACATTAGGTTTTGATGTTAATTATTACGACAACCTATATGCATATTTTGATGTAACAACAAGAGTTAACACTGCAGATATAGGTGTTGATGCATGGCAAATGCCCTCTTATACATTAGCTGACTTTAATGTTAAATACAAATTTAAAGTTGCAGGATTAAATGCTGCAATCTATGGAAAAATAAACAATGTGCTTGATACTGAATATATTGCAGATGCAACTGACGGTGCAAACCATGATTATGCTACTTCCCCTGTATTCTACGGATTCGGAAGAACATGGTCTGTTGCTTTAAAAATAAGATTCTAAACTTTAAAACTTTTAATAATGAAAAAATATATAATATTCTCATTTATGGCAGGATTACTGTTTACGGCATGTAATCCTAATAAAGACATTTATGATGCGATAGATGCGGCAGAAAAACCGTATAATGAAAACTTTGACATTGAACTTAAAGATGCTGACTATACCTCAATTAAGAAGCTCGCACTGGAAACTGCCCAAAATGCACAAGACAGCACAATAGCAAACAACGTAGATACTTACAAGAGTTTTTCAGTTACTCGTTCAGCTGCTGATTTGATACCGGCTTTTTTGGCTAAAAATTATATCGCTCTTGACAGTGCATCATCAATAAACGTTAAGTATAAATACAGTAATAATGAGTATGACAGCCTGTCAATTATTACTTTTGTCGATGACGATTATACAGCACTGTTCGGAACTGTTGACACCTGTTTTTCCCCGTCATTTGAACCATCTGACTATTTGGGAACAATTGACTCAACAGAAAATTATCTCGTTTATTTTAATTGCAGATACGGAAATTCTTTTGCCGAAGCTGTTGACACAAGTATTGTATATACATTTGAAAGCGGTGTTTGGACAAACAAAGACAATTTTTACATCTTAACAGACGAAGATTATGAAAGTATGGGGGCTCCCGGACAATATCATAATTTCTCCGCATCTAATCCGCCGGAGCATTTTTTACCGGTTTTCTTACATAATAAATTTCCTTACGCTTTTTCTAAAGATTTGGTAAACGTATTTTATAAATATTATTCCGGCGGAACAAAAACAATGACCGATGCCTATATGTTTGACGGCTCTGTGTGGTCTAATACCGTTGATAAAATAAGCCCGTTTATTAATAACGGAACCGAATGGGTATTTGACCCGACTGTTCATTATACTATGAACGCCTCTGAAGATTATCAAATTATTATTGATTATGTAGCAAATAATCCGGATTTGAGCGGGTACTTAGATCCCACATATCCCGAAACTGCTGAATATTATTACGGAGCAAGTTCTTATTATAAAAATTTCTATTTAAAACTTTATAAACGAAGACTATATGATCCTTTTGGATTATTAGACGGTTTATCTGACGAGGAAGCAACACAGGCATTACTTGAAAGAATAAATGAAGCAATAGGAATATTCCTTGAAGGAAAATATCCGGATGCAGAACCGATAATGAACGGAGTTCAGGTTTACTATTCTATTACCTATAATACATATGGAGAAAACAGTGTAAGAAACCAATACACCGTAGTATATAAATGTATAGGAACAGGACAATTTGAATATGTTTCCGGTCCGGAATTAGTTGAATAGTTACTTAATTTCAGTAATAAAAAAAAGACTCTCATTTTCGGGAGTCTTTTTTTTATAAATAAGTTAAAATCAGAGGATATGATATAAACTTTAAATAATATTTACGGTATATTTAACCTGCGGATTGTAAGATTGAATTTTGTTCCTATTTTTGATGCCGTAAATAATTTAATTGTTAAAAAAAATCAATGCTGATACTTTACATTTTTATATTATTGCTTTCTTTTTATGTTCTGGCAAAAATCGTTGATAAGTATTTTATAGAATCATTAGATAAAATTGCCGAAAAATTAAAAATGTCGCATGATGCTGCAGGAGCTACACTTATGGCAATAGGCTCCAGTGCTCCTGAGTTATTTGTCGCTCTTTTTGCCGTTTTTCGCCCGGGAGACCACGAAGGAATAGGTATAGGCAACATTGTAGGCTCAGCACTTTTTAATTTGCTTGCAATAATTGGAGCATCAGCAATTGTAAGAAAGGCTGTTATAGCAAAACAGGCGGTTCTCCGCGATTTGTTTTTTTATGCAGTTTCTGTTATTTTATTACTTGTAACTCTGATTGACGGAAAAGTTTCTTATCTCGAAGCCGGAACTTTAATTGCTGTTTATATTATATACGTTTTTGTTGTTACAAAATGGAAGAAAGTTTTTAATTACCGGGATATAAACGAAGATGTATTTGTTAAAACAAAAAAGAAAACAGCAGAAAAAACAATTTTTTGAAAAATTGTTTTTTCTGCTGTTTTCTTTTTTGTTTTAACAAATACATCTTCGTTTATATCCCGGTAATTAAAAACTTTCTTCCATTTTGTAACAACAAAAACGTAT
>CAMZKI010000283.1 GCA_947311125.1 uncultured Chlorobiota bacterium | reverse complement strand
CTGAAATAATTTTTAACGATAATTCTAAAATAACTAAAAAAATAGTTATAGAATAAATTTTAACCGTAAGGGAGAATATATTACTTCTCCTTTACTTTTTTATTAATCTTAAAAAATCTTAAAATGAAGAAATTATTACTCTTTATCGGTATGCTTGTTTTTATGCAAGTATCTTTTGCCCAACCTTGGATAGAACATCTTCCGAAAAACAAAGAAAAAAGCGGGAACTACACATTATTTGATTATCAAAGAGCTTTTAAAAGCTATTGTGATAATTATTTACTGACTCATCCTAAAAATGTTTTTAATCAAAATCCCGAAAACGGAGAATTCGGAATTCCGGGATATTCACAATTCAAACGCTGGGAATACTATTGGAAAACACGTGTTGATAATAAAACCGGAGAATTCCCTAATACTACGGCCTGGGAAGTTTGGCAAGACTACAAAAAAACAATCCCTGACTATTCTAAATCAAATGTTAAATCTCAATCAGGAGCTTGGACTTCTTTGGGACCCGCAAACCTCGACAGAGAAGATTATGACGGAGCTTTGCAAGAAAACGGAACAGGACGCCTGAATTGTATGACTTTTGACCCAAATGATGGTAATCACTTCTGGGTAGGAGCTCCTGCAGGTGGTGTCTGGGAAAGTCTTGACGGAGGAGCTACATGGTCATGTCTTACAGATGACAACCCGATTATCGGAGTTAGTGCTATCGCGTTACCATCCAATTATAATAAAACAACAAATCCTACTATTTATATAGCAACAGGAGACCGTGATGCAGTTGACGACCCGTCAATAGGCGTACTGAAATCTACCGACGGAGGTGCTACTTGGAATACGACAGGTTTAACTTTTTCTGCAAGTGCTAATACAAGAATCGGCGGTTTGGTTTGCTCCCCTGCCGATCCGAATACAATTGTAGCAGCAACTTTTCAAGGAATTTATAAATCTACAGACGGAGGTGCTACTTGGACAAATACACAAGCGGGGCTGTTTATAGATATGGATTTGATACCCGGAACAAATACTCTTATTGCTACAACAATAGCTACTGTTGAAGCACACAGATCTACCGACTTTGGTTCAACATGGACTAATACATGGACAGGAACGCCGGGTGCAAACGGAGAATACAGATGCGATGTTGCAACTACCGGAGCAAGCACATCCATAGTATATTTAATAACAGATGATTATGATAATTCAGCAATGAATGCAATATATAAATCTGTTGATGCGGGTGTAACTTTCTCACAAGTTTATGATGCACAAACTGATAATAACCTTTACGGTTGGGATGCAACAAATACTAACAGTGACGGAGGACAAGGGTGGTATGATGTTGCTTTTGCTGTTTCAAACACTGACCCTGATATAGTATATGTCGGCGGTGTAAACGGATATATTTCTACTGACGGAGCCGTAAGCTTTACGGTTTGTAACGGTTGGGCAGGATATGTTGGTGTAGAAGTCGTTCATGCCGACCATCATAATGCTTATTTCAGACCGTCAGACGATAGACTTTTTGATGTTAATGACGGAGGTGTTTATTATTCAGATAACGTAACAAGCGGAAGTACTGCTAAATTTGCAGAAATTACCGATGGTATTATCACAGGACAAATATATGATTTAGGAATATCTCAAAATACAGACGGATACATTATTGCAGGTTTTCAAGACAACGGAACAAAATTACTACAACCCTCGGGAGGAATCTACGGCTGGAATCAAGTAAAGGGTGGCGACGGAATGTGTTGTGCGATTGATCCTGTTGATTATAATATGCAATGGGGAACATATGTGCAACTGCAAGTTGACAGAACAACCAATTTGTGGGGGTCTGCTTCAAGTCTCAGAAACAGCGGAGGTGCTGCATGGGCAGGTCCGTTAGAAGTAGATCCGCAAGGAACAGCACTTTATATAGGAACAGACGCTGTTGAATGGGATGCATCAAAATCAGTTGCAGGCGGAGCGAAACCCCCGGGCAGTTTTTCCGACCTTTCTCAATCATTAGATGCAACCAGTTATTTAAGTGCATTAGATATTTTTAATGACGGTACAGACAAAATGATATGGACAGCAAGTCCCGCAGGATGCTGGAAATCACCACTCGGCGGTTCGGGAACATATACGGCAATTTCCGGCTTACCTTCTGATGCTGTTACGGATATTGCTATTGACGAAGATGATTACAATCACGTTTACGTCTGTTTCGGCGGTTATGATAATTATAATGTGTATGAAACAACAAACGGAGGAACTTCTTGGACAGATATCTCAGCCGGTTTACCTGCTGTTCCGACCGGAGCAATTGTTATCAATGAAGCTAATACAACAAAAAATGAAGTGTATGTAGGAACGGATGCCGGGATTTACGTAAAACTCGGAACTGCACCTTGGCAACTCTTTAATACAGGAATGCCTTTTGTGAGCATAACCGATTTGGAAATCTATTACGGCGGAACTGCTCCGGTATTATATGCTGCTACCTACGGACGCGGTATTTGGTCTTCCGACTGTTACGATCCGCCGGCACTTGACCTTGCAATTGCCGAAATTGTTGAACCCGTTACAGAATACTGCGACCCCGGAACTTTTATTCCGACTGTAACAATTTCAAACATAGGAACAACAACCATTACTTCTGCAACAATAGAATATTCAATAGACGGAGGAACTGCAGTATCTCAAAACTGGTCAGGAAGTTTAGCTCAGGGAGCTTCAACTAATGTAACCTTTTCTGCGGTTACTTTAGTGTTGGGAAGTCATACTATAGAATATACCATAACATCTCGAAACGGAAACAATTCTGATGATGAAGCAATTAATGATTCCAAATCGGGAACTTTTGCATTATGGAATCACGATATGCCCTATACACAAGATTTTGATGCATTCACACTCGGCGGAAATTCAAACGCTTACGACGGAAGTACGGTTGCATTAAGCGAATGTTGGGTGAATGAAACAGGCGATGATATGGATTGGAGCGTAAACTCAGGTTCCTCTCCTTCCGGAGGAACAGGACCTACGGGAGACCATACGTCAGGATCGGGCGTATATTTATATACCGAAACTTCAAACGGAAATAACGGAAAAATTGCAAAGGTATCAAGCCCTGTAATAGACTTAACAAACTATACAAATACACAAGCCACTTTTTGGTATCATATGTACAGTGAAGGAGGCACAATGGGAACACTTACCGTTGATGTATTTTACAACGGAACTATGCACGACAATGTGTCTGTCGATTGGGACGGATCACCGGCAACAAGCATTACAGGAGACCAAGGAAACCAATGGCTCCAAGCAACTATTGATTTATCTGCAGCAGACGGAGCAAATGATTTAGTTGTAACATTTGATGCAACTACCGGGTCAGACTATCAAGGAGATATGGCAATTGACGATTTTAGCGTAACCGGAACTACCGGCAGTTGCACATACCCCACAACACAAGCAACATCATTTACCGCAATACCGTCAACAACATCAATTAATGTCGGATGGACAAGTGGTAACGGTGATGCAGTTTTGGTTGTCGCAAGAGACGGAAGTGCTGTTAATACAGACCCGACAGACGGAACATCTTATACGGCAAATACTGTTTTCGGTTCGGGAGATCAAATCGGAACAGGAAACTATGTAGTCTTTAACGGAACGGGAGCATCAGTAAACGTTACCGGTCTTACAAGCGGAAATACCTATTATTTTGCAATATATGAATATTCATCAACGGGAAATTGTTATAAAACTCCTGCTTTAACAGGAGATTCAACAACAACTGTTGTTACTTTTGATTGGACGGGAAACGCAGGTAATGATTGGTTTAATACCGGCAACTGGAGTTCAAGTCAAATACCCTCTGCTTCCGATGATGCAACAATACCCGGAAGTTTATCAAATTATCCGATAATTAATAACGGTGTTTCAAATATTGCCGTTTGTAATAATTTAACCATTGATGCCGGAGCAAGCGTAACTATTGATACGGACGGGTATATGACCGTTAACGGAGCAATTACGAATAATGCAGGAAATACCGGACTTGTTATAAATTCCGATGCAACCGGAACGGGTTCTTTAATTCAAAACAGTACTGCCGGTGTTGATGCAACCGTTAACTGCTATCTTGATGCAACAACCAGACAATGGCATATGATTTCATCGCCGATAGCTGCTGCTCCCTTAACTGTTTTACCTTCTTCAAATAATTTATATTATTATGATGAGAGTACGGCAGATTACTGGACAGGTACAACTAATGATGCAGGAAGTATTTTGGGATGGACTGCACCCGCAGGAAATATGAATGTTGCACAAGGTTATTTGTTTAACTATTATGCAAACACTGTTACTTATACCGGACAGCTTAATACAAGTTCTGCCGCAGGTGCAATAGCCGTTCCTTATACCAATAACGGCGTTGATGCTCCTAACGGTGCAAATTATGATGATTTTGACGGTTGGAACTTAATAGGTAATCCTTTTACCTCTGCCATTGACTGGGATGATGCTTCAGTTGCTCATGCTGCCGCCAACTTAAATGATGCTGTTTATACCTATGATGATGCTGTTTTGCATAATTACACAAGTTATGTCGGAGGTGTAGGAACAAACGGAGGTACTCAATACATACCCGCTATGCAGGGATTCTTCGTAAAAGGTGATGCTACCGAAACAGGAGGCACTCTGAATATAGGTGCTGCTGCAAGAGTTCACAATGCCCAAGGATTCTGGAAAGAGAGTTACACAACTCCTGATAACTTTATAAGATTGCAAAT
>CAMZKI010000282.1 GCA_947311125.1 uncultured Chlorobiota bacterium | reverse complement strand
TTCTCCTATGGTTAAGTTTCCTGCATGCAGGAAACTTAACCATAGGAGAAGGCATATCCGGGAGTTTAAACTGTGTAAATGAAACCATAAACATATCCGACAGTTTAATCTTAAAAAGCGGTGCATCACTAACACTTACTGACGGCAACCTCAACGTTACAACTGCAGTGCTTAACGATACAAGTACAGTTACATACTCAGGAACAGATATGCTGATTTATAACTGGAATTACGGAAACCTTGTCCTGGACGGAGCCGGAGTTATGCAAATAACCGGAGATGCCGTTACGCCTACAACCTGCAAAAATCTTACTGTAAATAACACAGGTAATATTCTTAAAATTCCTGAAAATAAAGCTCTGACAGTAAACGGAATACTTACAAACAATGCAGGATTATCCGGAATTGTTATAGAGTCAGGACCTTTAGGAGACGGCTCACTGATAAGCAATAATACAAGCGTTAATGCTACCGTAAAAAGATATATCACAGGCAACAGATGGCATTATCTTGCAGCTCCCATTGATACTGCATCCGTCAGCCTTTTTAATACAAATAATTTGCTTTGGTGGGACGCTTCAATAGAATGGACAGGAGCCGGAGACTATACCCCGTGGAAAGGCGTAAGCGGCACAAACCTGCAAAACGCAACAGGTTATGCATACTACTTTTATGAAGATACTATCGAGTATAAAGGCAATATAAATGTAGGAAACTATACTGTTACATTAAGAACAAGTACAACAGGACTGTCAGACTATCAAGGTTGGAACTTAATAGGAAACCCCTATACTTCTGTCTTAGACTGGGACGTTCTGGTTGCCGACGGTGCTGTCCCTGTAGGAGCCGAAAATGCAATTTACTTTTTTGATGACGATGCCGGCGACGGTTCTCAGAGCAACTACAGATACTATGTCCCTTCAACAGGCGGCACATATGGTGTAGGAACGGAAGATGCTACAGGTAAAATACCTCTCGGACAAGCTTTCTTTGTTAAAACAAATACAGATAATTTAAGTTTGACAATTAATAATACATACAGAAACCACAACACACAAGCATTTTACAAAAATAAAACATTAGAAATCATCAAACTGCAAATTACGGGAAATAACAAATCAGATGAAATGATATACAGAATAGTAAACGATGCTTCTCCGAATTTTGACACTCAATATGATGCAGTAAAATTATTTTCAGGTAACGAAGATATGCCGCAAATATACAGTTACAATAAAGAAAAAGATGAAAAAATTGCAATAAACTCAATCCCTGCCATAAATGAAAGCACAAAGCTTTTTATAGGGTTTAAAGCCCCTGCAGGCCAATATAATATTAATATACAAGATATGACACTGCCTGATACAAACGGCAAATTATACCTGTTCGACAGTTACCTTAAAAACTATACCGAAGTTGTTCTAAATAAAAATTACACTTTTGAACATCAAGGCGGAGAAAGTAACAACCGATTCTTACTGACTTTCAAAAATACGTCTTCCGATATTGAAAATTATGATATAAACAAAATAAAAATTTATCCGAACCCGGCAAAAGATTTTCTAACCATTAAATCCGACAATACCGTAACCGAAGGCAGCGTAGAAATACTATCACTTACGGGAAAAACCGTATACTCATCGAATATTAAAAACGGAACAGTAAATATAAACCTAAGAAACTTTTCCGACGGAATTTGGTTCGTAAGATTAACGGATAATAACAATAAAACTTATACCGAAAAATTTATCATTAACAAATAGCAGAAACAATAAGTTTTTTCATAATATAAATAGTTTTCAATTAATAACGAGGGTGGTAAATAGCATCCTCGTTTTGATTTTACTGAAAAATATCCGATGAGTATTATTACCCGGTTTCAAAAAGCTGTCTTATATGGTGTTTTTTACCCTAAAAGTAATTTAAATAAGTCTCTAATTTTGAGTATATTTTTAATTCACCTAAAAGAGAAAAAAATGGAAGCATTACAAAAACAAACAAAACCTAAGCCTGTTTTTACAGTGTTTTTTATTTTAATATTCGTTTCCTTTGGTTTAAACGCACAAACAAACCTTAAAATTCCCGACAACGGAAATATGATAGTTTCAACAGGCACTTATCTGAAAATACCGGGAAATATTACAGTCGGAAACGGAACATCAGGAACACTGAAAACAAACGGAACAGACATTACCGCAATCGGACAGTTAAACCT
Source organism: uncultured Chlorobiota bacterium (assembly GCA_947311125.1). Classification (GTDB taxonomy): domain Bacteria; phylum Bacteroidota; class Bacteroidia; order Bacteroidales; family JAADGE01; genus JAADGE01. The sequence goes on along the minus strand of CAMZKI010000282.1, from coordinate 1,635 downwards.
TAATTCCGGCTCAGAACTGTTTCTTACATCAGGAAATTTTACTGTAGGAACTGCAAATATCAATACTGCAAGTACTGTTATTTATGACGGAAACAACCAAAATATTAACAACTGGGCATACGGAAAATTAATATTAAACGGAACAGGAACTATGACTGTTACAGGCGATACCGCAAACCCCACCGTTACCGGCAACCTAACTGTCAACAATACGGGAAATATATTAAAAATCCCTGAAAACAGAGCTTTAACAGTATCAGATACACTTATAAATAATGCAGGGACAACCGGTATCTTAATCGAATCAAGTTCTTTGGGTGACGGTTCTCTTATATCATACACAGAAAATGTTGATGCTACTGTAAACAGATATCTTACGGGATACAGATGGCACTATATATCCTCTCCTGTTGATTCTGCACCGCTGACACTATTTAATACCAACAATTTTATGTGGTGGGATGCATCAATGGACTGGATAGGAACAGGAGACTTCAGCCCATGGAAAGCATGGTATACAAATCTTGAAAATGCTCGAGGATATGCTTACTATTTTTACGAAACAACAATTCCCTATAAAGGTAAAATTAATGTTCGAGATTATAACATTACACTCAGAATGTATCCTTCGGGAAATCTTGACAACCAAGGATGGAACCTTATCGGAAATCCTTATACATCTGTATTAGACTGGGATGCTGCTGTTTCCGGAGGTGCTGTCCCCGCAGGAGCCGAAAATGCAATATACTTTTTTGATGATGAAACAGGTGACGGAGCACAAAGTAACTACAGATATTATGTCCCCTCAACGGGCGGCACATACGGGGTAGGAACAGAAGACGCAAACGGAAAAATTCCTATGGGGCAAGGCTTTTTTGTTAAAACAAATACAGACAATGTGGTTCTTAACCTCAGTAAAACATATCGAACACACGCTGTACAAACATTTTACAAAACACTTTCGGATGAATATATTAAACTTCAAATTACGGGAAATAAATATGATGAAACAATTATTCGTATTGCCGACAATTCAACATCAGGTTTTGACCCCGATTTTGACGCAAGAAAATTGTTCCCGTTCGATGAAACGATACCTCAAATATATATCATCGGTACGGATAATAAAAAAACAGCCATAAACTCAATCCCTGCTATTTTCCCTAATACAATTATAAAATTAGGAATAAAAGCAAATGAGGGCGAGTATGAAATAAATATTAAAGATTTAAATTTCTTCAAATACGACGTATTTTTAGTTGATAAAGAAAATAACACTTACACTAACCTTAACGAAGAAAATTTTTACAGATTCAGTTATTCCGGAGGGCTTAATGAAGAACGATTTTTTCTGGTTTTTCGCTTACCGGATTCAGGTATAGCAGACAATTTATCCGAAACTGTAAAAATATATCCTAACCCTACAAACCGATATGTTAAATTCATAAATAACTCAAACACACTGTTTAAATCCGTAAAAATAAGTTCATCCGAAGGAAAAATATGTTATTTAAATACACATCCCGAATCAATAAATGAAATTGATTTATCAAAGCTTACAAACGGAATATATTTTCTGGAAATAAAATTATCTGACGGAAATATATACAGAAACAAAATTATATTAAAAAAATA
>CAMZKI010000281.1 GCA_947311125.1 uncultured Chlorobiota bacterium | reverse complement strand
TTTTCGAGTTTTGCGGTTGTTTTTGTTCCTCTGGAATCCGAACCTGCGTCGGGTTCGGTTAAACCAAATGCCCATAGATGTTCGCCTGTGCAAAGTTTTGGTAAATATTTTGCTTTTTGTTCTTTTGTTCCAAAATAATAGATTGGTCCTATTCCTAATGAATTATGTGCCGCTAAGGTTGCCGCCTGCGAGCTGTCAACCCGTGCAAGTTCTTCTACGGCAATAATATATGAAAGTGTATCAAGTCCTTGTCCTCCATACTCTTCTGGTAAATACATTCCGAAAAGACCGAGTTCGCCCATTTTTTTTGTAAGTTCAACGGAAAATTGTCCTTTTTCGTCTAATTCTTGTGCAAGCGGTTTTGCTTCTCTTTCGGCAAAGTCTCTTACGGTTTGCCTTATTAATTTATGTTCTTCGGATAAATCGAAATTCATTTTAAATATACGTTTTTATTATATGGAAAGGAAAAGTAAAGATTATTTGTAATTATGATATGTAAAGGTAAGAATTATAAAATAAAAAACAGAAAAAAATTAATATTTCAATTACTTAACTTTCAAATAGGGACTTATCCTGTCGTATACTTCTTTTGAAATTATTTTTCGATTAATCAAATCTTCAACTTGTTTAAACGGTCCGTTTTTATTTCTGTAATCAAGAATTTTTTTTGCTTCTTCGTAAGAAATATAGGGATGCCTGCCAAGTTCGGAGACTTCGGCAAAATTTACGTTTATTTTTTCAAGTTTAGTTTTATCGATAACGATATCATCGGCTACTTTATCGAAATATTCTTTTTTTACACCGTAAACTTCAAGAAGTTGCTCCTTTTTGTAATAGCCGCCGAGCAGATTCCTGTATTTTACGATACGTGTTGCATTATATTGCCAAAATTTTCCGTATTTCTTCATTTCATCGGCAGATAAATTGTTTATATCTACTTTTTTATGTTTTTCAAATACGTTTTTTTCAAGTTTATTTTCTTTATCGGGAATATTAATATAGGGTTCTAATTCGGTATATTTTTTTTCGCTTATTACATATAATTTCTTCAAATCAGCTTTCTTGTAAAACTTTCCGCCGGCACTAATATATTTTCGGATTGAAATAATTTGCTTTTCGGAAAAGCCCAATTGCTGCCATCCCGAATCATCCAAAGTATTCGGGTCGAATGAGAAATACGAAATATCGTGATTTGTTTCGGATGCTGAAAAGTCGTCAATTTTATCAGTTTCCGGCTTATTTCCTTTTTCCGGTAAGTCAATATAAGGTTTCAGAGCTTCAAACTGTTCTTTACTAATTGAATAAATCTTTGCAAAATCCTCTTTGAAATTAAAGTATCCTCCGGAATTGAGGTATTTTTGTATCATTTTATATTGATATTCTGATAAACCAAGTTGTTCTGCCTGTCCAAAACTAAGCGTATTAGGGTTAAACTCAGAAAGTTTCAAATTTTCGTAAATATTTTGTTTTTTTTCATTTCCTGCGATAACCGTATCAGTATCAAATTCAGACAACAGTTCTTTATATTTTGAAAAATCGTATTCTGTATTTTGAAATAAATATTCGGACGACAGATTAATAATAACAGCAATAAATAATAAAATCAAAAGAACGGTAATCCCCATACTTTCACCTTTGGTAAAGGTAAAATACTCTTTTAACCGTTCTTTAAAAGACACTTTGCTTTATTATTTTGAGTTAAATTTATTTGAATCGCTTTATTACACCGCTTTTGATATCTTCAAAATATTGTTTCATATCCTGTTTTACTTCGGGAGCAAGGATAATCAAGCCTAAAATATTCGGAAATGCCATACTGAGTATCATAAAATCAGAAAAATCAACAACGGCACCAAGACTTGATGCAGAGCCGACAACAACAAAAATCAAAAATATTATGTAGTAAACAAATGATACGAGATACAAATTTTCGGCAACTTTTCTTTTTCCGAAATATCTTCCGAAAAGGTATTTAAACCCGTTAAGTCCGTAATATGACCACGAAATCATCGTTGAAAAAGCAAAAAGTATAACAGCTATTAATAAAATCCAAGAAAACCACGGAAACACGCTGTCGAATGCTTTTGAAGTCAATTCTACGCCTGCAAGACCTCCGGCAACGGCAGGATCGTAAAATCCGGTAAAAATAATAACCAAAGCCGTCATTGTGCAAATGATAACCGTGTCTATAAACGGTTCTAAAAGTGCAACAAAACCTTCGCTTACGGGACGGTCGGTTTTTACGGCAGAGTGTGCAATAGATGCCGAGCCGACACCGGCTTCGTTAGAGAATGCGGCACGTTGAAAACCAACTATAAGAACTCCTATAATTCCTCCTTTAACAGCTTCCGCAGAAAAAGCACCGTTAAAAATAAGAGCAAATGCTTCGTGTGTGCGTGTAATATTCATTCCTATTATTATAAGAGCTGCAAGTACATATAAAAATGCCATAAACGGAACTATTTTTTCGGTAACGTTTGCTATACTTTTGATTCCGCCGATTACTACAATTCCGACAAATATTGCCAACAGAACACCGAAATAAGCTCCGTAACCTTCAATACCCGGAACATAAGGAGCAAATTTTCCGGCAAGTTGAGAAAATGCCTGATTTGCCTGAAACATATTTCCGCCTCCGAGCGAACCTCCGATAACCAAAACTGCAAAAATTGCCGCCAAAAATTTACCGAGACCTCCGAGATTTTTTTTCTTCAAACCTTTGCTTAAATAATACATCGGTCCGCCCGATACGCGTCCGTCCTCATCAATATTACGATATTTTACGCCGAGTGTTACTTCGGTAAATTTGGAAGCCATACCCAAAAGCCCGGCAACAATCATCCAAAAAGTTGCTCCGGGACCGCCCAAAGTAACGGCAATAGCAACTCCTGCAATATTTCCTAAACCGACAGTTGCAGAAAGCGCTGTTGTAAGCGCCTGAAAATGAGAAACCTCGCCTTTATCTTTCGGTTTGTCGTAAAATCCTCTTATAAGTTGTATGGCATGTTTAAACCCTCTGAAATTTATAAATTTCATTTTTGCGGTAAAAAAAAGAGCCCCGAAAATAAGCCAAACAACAACAAAGGGAATTGTCATTGTTTTAGCATCTCCGTTAGGGTGTCTTAAAACGTTGCCGTTATCATCGTGTAAAACAGGATCGTAAAGTTTTAATGCCTTAAAAATATCAAACATCAGCACTTTTCCGAGCCCGTCAACAAGAGGAATAAAAAAAGAATTAATTTTTTCATCGGCAGATTCCGGCGGTATAATAAAAGATATACTGTCTTTTAAACCGTCGGCATCGGTTACTGTAACTTTGTAATTTGTTCCTTCGGTTAAACCCTCGGCAATAAACGAATTTAAAGGAGTATTTTTATCCGACCACTTGTAAACATAAGGTTCTTTTCCTCCGATAATCTTAATTTCGGCTGCTCCGTCTTTTATTTTTTTAGAGTGGTTATAAGTTTTAACGTTAATATCTAATCTTTGTGCCTGAGATATTTGTAACAGAAACGACAGCGGAATAACTAAAAATAATTTACCGAATAATCTCATTAAGACATATTTAATATTAATAAAAAAACGGATTTTCAGATATCTAATTTGCAAACATCCTTAATTGTTGCGATATTATTTTTTTTAGATTTTTACGTTCAACGATATAATCTAAAAAACCGTGTTCGAGAACAAATTCCGAACGTTGAAAGCCCTCGGGGAGGTCGTGCCCTACGGTATCTCTGATTACCCGCGGTCCTGCAAAGCCGATTAAAGCTCCCGGCTCTGCAATATTAACATCGCCCAGCATAGCAAATGATGCCGTTGTTCCGCCTGTTGTAGGGTCAAGCAATAATGAGATATAGGGTATTCCGGCATCGGAAAGTTGGGCTAATTTAGCCGATGTTTTTGCCATTTGCATTAAAGAAAAAGCGGCTTCCATCATACGAGCTCCTCCTGATTTAGAAATTATCATTAACGGCATTTTATTTTCTAATGCAAAATCAACAGCTCTTGCTATTTTTTCTCCTACTACGGCTCCCATCGAACCGCCGATAAATTCAAAGTTCATAGCGGCGATAACAATCTTTTGTTTATCTATTTCTCCTGTTGCTACCGTCATTGCATCTTTTAGTCCGGATTTTTTTTGTGTCGCTTTAATCCTGTCTTTATATTTCTTGGTATCGACAAAATTAAGCGGGTCAGCCGAAGTCAAGTTTTCGAATAGTTCTTCGTACTTATTATCGTCAAATAATATTTCAAAATATTTTACGGCAGGTATTCTGTCGTGATAACCGCACTCACAAACATTTAAATTAGCTTCGTGATCTTCGGTAGGAACAATTTTCTTGCATTTAGGACATTTATACCAAAGCCCCTCCTGTATTTCTTTTTGATTTTTTATATCTGTTTTTATTCCTTTTTCCGTTCTTGTAAACCAACCTGTATTTTCTTTTACCATCTTTTTAGTTTAAAGTTGAAAATTTATAAAGTTAAAAGTTTAAAAAGATTAAAGAAGTTCGTTTCTGTTAATACAATTCAAATCTTCAAAAGCAATTTGTAATCTTTCCGCCATTGATTTTTCGCCTTCTCTTATCCAAACACGCGGGTCGTATTTTTTCTTATTCGGTTTATCGTCTCCTTCGGGATTTCCTATTTGAGTTTGTAAATAATCATGCCACTGAGCTTCATATTTTCTTACACCGTTCCAAAAAGCCCATTGTGTATCGGTATCAATATTCATTTTTATAACACCGTAAGAAACAGCTTCTTTAATTTCGTCATGTGTTGAACCCGAGCCGCCGTGGAATACAAAATTTACGGGTTTTTCTTCAGTAAGATTATGCTTTTCTCTTATATAATTTTGAGAATTCAGCAAAATTTTAGGAGTAAGTTTTACATTACCGGGCTTATATACACCGTGAACATTTCCGAATGATGCCGCAACAGTAAATTTATTGCTTATTTTCATCAGTTTTTCGTAAGCATAAAAAACGTCTTCGGGCTGAGTATAAAGTTTAGATTCATCAACATCCTCATTATCAACACCGTCTTCTTCGCCTCCGGTAACGCCGAGTTCAATTTCGAGTGTCATCCCGATTTTACTCATTCTTTCAAGGTATTTTGCACTTATTTCGATATTTTCTTCGAGCGTTTCAACCGACAAATCAAGCATATGAGAACTGTAAAGCGGTTTTCCGTATTTTTTGTAATGCTCTTCTCCTGCTTCAAGCAAGCCGTCAATCCAAGGAAGGAGTTTTTTTGCTGCATGATCGGTGTGCATAATTACGGGAACTCCGTAAGCTTCGGCAACTTCGTGAACATATTTTGCACCTGCAATTCCGCCGAGTATTTGTGCTTCATAATTATCGTTAGGTAAACTTTTGCCTGCAAAAAATTGTGCTCCTCCGCTCGAAAGTTGTATCATAACCGGAGAATTTGCTTTTGCGGCAGCTTCCAAAACGGCATTTGCCGAATGTGAGCCGACGATATTTACCGCAGGCATTGCAAATTTATTATCTTTTGCGATTTGAAAAAGTTTTTGAACATCATCGCCTGTAACGACACCCGGTTTTATGTTTTTAAAAGCCATATTTTGTAAAATTAAAGTGTTATGAATTGTGAATTTTTATTCGTTTTTCTCAAATAAAATTCAAAGATATATAATTTGATTATTCAGGACAAGATTATTTATAAAAGAATTATGCTTAAGTATTACATATTTCGCCTGTATTGCCCTCCTACCCTAAACAACGCTCCGGTAATTTGCCCTATTGAGCAAACTTTTGCGGTTTCCATAAGTTCGGCAAAAATATTTCGGTGATTTATTGCTGCATTTTTTAATTTTTCGAGTGCAGCGGGACAAGTTTCCGCCTGTGTTTTATGCAGTTGTTCGAGCATAAAAATTTGATATTCTTTTTCGTCTTCCGTTGCACGTATAACTTCACCGGGTGTTACTGTCGGCGAACCTTTCGATGATAAAAATGTATTTACGCCCATTATCGGTAATTCGCCTGTATGTTTCAAATTTTCGTAATACAAACTTTCTTCCTGAATTTTACTGCGTTGATACATAGTTTCCATTGCTCCGAGAACGCCGCCGCGTTCGGTAATGCGGTCAAATTCCATAAGCACGGCTTCTTCAACAAGGTCCGTAAGTTCTTCAATTATAAATGAACCTTGCAAGGGATTTTGATTTTTTGCCAAGCCAAGTTCGTGATTTATAATGAGTTGAATTGCCATAGCACGTCTTACGCTTTCTTCCGTAGGGGTTGTAATTGCTTCATCGTAAGCATTGGTATGCAGCGAGTTACAATTGTCGTAAATAGCATAAAGAGCTTGCAGAGTTGTGCGAATATCATTAAAATCAATTTCTTGTGCATGAAGCGAACGCCCGGATGTTTGGATATGATATTTTAACATTTGCGAACGAGCATCAGCACCGTATTTTTTCTTCATTGCTTTTGCCCAAATAAGTCGAGCAACACGCCCCATAACCGAGTATTCGGGGTCTAATCCGTTAGAGAAAAAGAACGATAAGTTTGGTGCAAACTTATTGATGTCCATTCCGCGCGAAGCATAATATTCCACATAAGTAAAACCGTTGGCAAGCGTAAACGCAAGTTGTGTAATAGGATTTGCACCTGCTTCGGCAATGTGATAGCCGGAAATTGACACCGAATAGAAGTTTCGCACACCGTTATTGATAAAATATTCCTGCATATCGCCCATAAGTTTAAGCGAAAAGTCGGTAGAATAAATGCAAGTGTTTTGAGCTTGGTCTTCTTTCAAAATGTCGGCTTGCACCGTTCCTCGCACCTTTGTAATTGTTTCGGCTTTTATTTTTTCGTAAACTTCTTTCGGCAAAACTTGATTACCGGTAACACCGAGAAGCATTAAACCCAGACCGTTGTTTCCTTCGGGCAAATTGCCTTGATAAACGGGACGTTGTGTGCCTTTTGCTTTGTAAATTGCTTTAATTTTTTCTTCAACTTCTTTTTCAAGCCCGTTTTTTCGTATATATTTTTCACATTCTTGGTCGATGGCGGCATTCATAAAAAATGCAGTCATTATGGGTGCGGGACCGTTTATGGTCATTGAAACGGAAGTTTTCGGATTTGTGAGTTCGAAACCTGAATATAATTTTTTTGCATCATCAAGACAAGCAATCGAAACGCCCGAATTTCCTATTTTTCCGTAAATATCAGGTCTTCGGTCAGGGTCTTCGCCGTATAGAGTTACCGAATCAAAAGCCGTTGAGAGTCGTTTGGCAGGCATTCCGAGTGATACGTAATGAAAACGTTTGTTTGTGCGTTCGGGACCGCCTTCGCCGGCGAACATTCTTGTCGGGTCTTCACCTTCACGTTTAAACGGAAAAACGCCTGCGGCATACGGAAATTCGCCAGGAACGTTTTCACGCAAGTTCCATTTTAAAATTTCGCCCCAATCTTTGTATTTCGGTAATGATATTTTTGGTATGCGAAGTTGCGAAAGGCTTTTTGTAAAGGTCGTAACTTTAATATCTCGCCCTCTGACCTGATAAACGTATTCATCACCTGCATATTTTTTTACTTTTTCGTCCCAATTTTCAATAATTCTCTTATTGTGCGGGTCGAGGTCGAGTTCTGTTTTTTTGTAGAGTTCATTTATTTTTTGAGATGCTTCGGAATCTTGCAGATGCTTTAAAGTCTGTTTAAATGCAAACAAATTTCGGGCAATTTCTGCTTGTTTTTCAGTCCATTCGTTGTAATTGCGAATAGTTTCGGCAATTTCGGATAAATATCGCACACGTTTTGGCGGAATAATTACCATTTTTTCCTGCATTTCGCTTGTAAGTTGATATTTACCTTTGAAATTTTGACCTGATTTTTCTGAAATTAAATTCATTAAAGCTACATAAAGTTGATTTACGCCGCTGTCGTTAAATTGCGATGCAACAGTTCCGAAAACAGGCATTTCTTCAACATCTTTATCAAAAATTTCATGATTTCTTTGATATTGTTTTTTTACGTCTCGCAGAGCATCCAACGCACCTCTTTTATCAAATTTATTTATGGCAATAATATCTGCAAAGTCCAACATATCAATCTTTTCCAACTGTGTTGCGGCGCCGTATTCGGGGGTCATTACATACATCGCCACATCACTTTGGTCGGTAATTTCGGTGTCGGACTGCCCGATGCCCGAAGTTTCCAAAATAACAAGGTCGTAACCGGCTGCTTTTACAATATCCACGGCATCATGCACATAAGGCGACAGCGAAAGATTTGCCTGACGCGTTGCCAGCGAACGCATATAAACTCGCTCATTATTAATGCTGTTCATGCGGATACGGTCGCCGAGCAATGCGCCTCCGGTTTTTCGTTTTGAGGGGTCAACAGAGATTATGGCAATGGTTTTATCGTCAAAATCTTCCAAAAATCGTCTGACAAGTTCATCAACAAGCGAAGATTTTCCGCTTCCTCCGGTTCCGGTAATTCCGAGAACGGGTGTTTTCTTTTCAGAAGCAACTTTACGGATTTCCTCTAAATATTTAGAAATATTATTATTATAGCATTCTGCAGCAGTTATTAATCGGGCGATTGTATTAATATCTCTGTTTTTTAATTTTTTGATGTCGTGAATATCATCAACCGAAACCGGGAAGTCGGATTTTTCGAGTAAATCATTTATCATTCCCTGCAAGCCCATTTCACGTCCGTCGTCAGGCGAATAAATACGCGTGATGCCGTAGTTTTGAAGTTCTTCAATTTCTTCGGGCAGAATTACACCGCCTCCGCCTCCGAAAATTTTTATATTTTCTCTGCCTTTTTCTTTTAAAAGGTCTTTCATATATTTAAAAAACTCAATATGTCCGCCCTGATACGATGTTATGGCTATTGCCTGCACGTCTTCCTGCACGGCACAATCTACAATTTCCTGCACCGAGCGGTTGTGTCCCAAGTGAATAACTTCGGCACCTGAACTTTGAATAATTCGTCGCATAACGTTAATGGCGGCATCGTGTCCGTCGAAAAGCGATGCGGCAGTTACAATTCTGATGTGATTTTCGGGTTGGTATTTTTTAATAGGTTTAAGCTTTGAAATGTCAGACATAAGATTTGGAATTTAAGATGTTAGACTAAACATTATTGACGTTTTTTCAGAAAAAATATATTTAAATTCAATTTCCAAAATTAATAAAAATAGTCTCATTTTAAGAAAATCAAGTGATATATCTTATTATGCCGATATATAAAATTCCGGAAATCGTATAAATTTTATTATCAGCCGTAAGAAAGAAATTATTATATTTACGCTCTGAATTGATTAAAAACTGAAAATACATAAAATATGTTAGGTAAAATTAAGGACACAGCTGATTTTTTAAAATCAAAAATCAAAAATCAACCTGAAGTTGCCGTTATTCTCGGCAGCGGTTTAGGCGGATTCGGAAATAAAATTGAAAATGCCTTAAAAGTAAAATATCAAGACATTCCGAATTTTCCGGTTTCTACGGTTGAAGGGCATTCCGGACAATTGGTTTTCGGAAAACTTGCCGGAAAAAATGTTGTTGCAATGCAGGGAAGATTTCACTATTATGAAGGTTACGATATGAAAGAAGTTACGTTCCCCGTGAGGGTAATGCACTTTTTGGGTGTAAAAAATTTAATTGTTTCAAATGCGGCAGGAGGTTTAAATCCGAATTTCAAACAAGGTGATATGATGATAATAACTGATCATATAAACAACTTTCCGGAACATCCCTTGAGGGGAAAAAATTTCAGTGAATTAGGCGTTAGATTTCCTGATATGAGTAAAGTTTATAATGCAGAATATATTAAAATTGCCGAGAAAATTGCAAAAGACAACGGAATAAGGGTGCAAAAAGGAATTTATATCGGCAGTTCAGGTCCTACTTTAGAAACTCCTGCCGAATACCGTTTGTTCAAAATATTTGGTGCCGATGCAACGGGTATGTCAACTGTTCCGGAAGTTATTGTTGCACACCATCAGGGAATGAAAATTTTCGGCATGTCGGTAATAACAAACGTAAGTGAGCCGTCAGACCCTGAAGGAGAAACTACACACGAAGAAGTTCAGGACGTTGCCGGAGAAGTTGAGCCGAAAATGACAAAAATTATTGAAGGGTTGATTGAGAAGATGTAATTTTTTTGTCTGCAAATTAAAAAAGGAGGGATAATTAACATCCCTCCTTCTTAATACATTTTTCGGAATACTATCTTACAATCACTTTTTGTGTATAAGAACCTTTTTCGTTTGAGAAACGTAAGAAATAAATACCTGCAGTATTTAATTCAAGTGTTGTATTTCCCGTTAATGTTCTTGTGTTAACTACCCTTCCCGTAATATCGAATACTTCAAGATTATAGTTATTTTCAACATTGATATTTAGAATACCGTTTGAAGGATTCGGATATACTTTAATTCCGTCTTTTTGTATTTGATTGACATCCGCACTAATATTACCGAAAACATCATCTATTACCAAATCTGCATCAGCAACAGTAAAAGTTCTGTTAGGACTACCGTCCCACTCACCGCCTGACCATCCGGCATTTTTAAAATACTTGTATTCATATGTTCCGTTGGCTAAAACAGTAGTATATGTATAAATACCGTCTCCGTCCGTATCTGCCATAAATAAAGAGGCATCGGTTCCGGGTTCCGTCCATCCGGCAAAACTTCCGGTTACACTTAAAGTATCAGTTCCCGGCGTAAAATAACCGCCGGTAATTGAATCATTAATATTACAATTAAACGTAACATTATAGAAGCCTGTCGCCAATTCAACCTTACTTACTTCAAAATACCACATATAATCTGCTAAATAACCAAAACGTACTTTAAAATTTGCATTTCCCGCAGCATAAGCGGTAACATCAATAATGTCTGTTTCAGGTAAATTAGAAGGAGAATCAGTATGATAACTTTTTAACCATATCCAATTTGTTCCGTCAAATACTTCAACATAACCACTGTCAGGTTCACCGGTACTAAATTTCTGAAAGTTATAGTTATATTTCAATACAACTGTTGAATATGAAGAACAATCAACAACAGGTGATTCTAAAGTTCCGTCTTCTAATCCGCCGGAAGCATCGCTGTCAATAATTGCACATCCTTCTCCGTAATCGTGAGATGTTCCGTCATCCCAAAACCAGCCGATTCCTGAGTTAGTTGTTACTGTCCAAGTTGCCGGTATTTCAGCAGAAAACGATTCTGAAAAAAACGGTTGTGCGTTCGTAGCATAAGCAGCAAGAACTACGAAAATTAATGTAAGTAAACCTCTTTTCATAACTTAAATTTTTTAGTGAGTAAATGATTTATACTACAAATTTAATTTATTTTTTATAACATACAAAAAAATTTGGATATTAAAAATATTCATTCAGGAGTGCGCTGAAAAATAAATAAGAAAGGTTGTGAGTATAAAACTTACCGTTTAAAACAAAAGTAAGAGGGGATTATATCCGTCTTAAAAGAATCTATGAGTATGCCGC
>CAMZKI010000280.1 GCA_947311125.1 uncultured Chlorobiota bacterium | reverse complement strand
TCCGGAGGTATAGAAATGAAATTCAGCAAAATACAGACAGGAGAAAAAATACTGCTTGATTCAAAGACAAGTAATTCTTTTTCGGTTGTCGGAACATATTCGCAAGATGCTAAAGCCAATCCTAACGGAACTTTTACCGCGACTCTTAATTTCGGGCAAAATTTTGAATTAGACGCAAAAAATTTAAATGATTTAACCGATAATCAAAAATCATCAAATATATCGTATCGTTGGTCTAAGCCCGGAAGTATTTTTAATTTCAGTGCTAATTTAAGAGGAACTCAAAACTCTAAAACAAATGCTTTAAGTTTAATATTACCCGATTTATCATTTAACATAAAAAGACAAACACCTTTTAAAAATTTAGGGACAGGAACAAACAGATGGTATCAAAAAATAGGCTATACTTTAAACATAAAAGCTAAAAACTCTTTAAATACTACGGATACGGCTGCTTTCACTAAAGATGTTTTATATCAAATGAAGAACGGGTTACAATATAATTTACCTGTAAGTACTTCATTTACACTGTTTAATTATATTAACGTAAGTCCTTCTCTGAATATTAACGGGCGAATGTATTCAAGCTACATACGACAAAATGATATTTTGCTTGTAGAGGGTAATGAAATTATTTCTTCCGTAAAAAAAGATACCGTTTACAAAGTTACTTTTCCTTTTGATTTTCAGTTTTCAATACCGTTTTCCACAAAAATTTACGGAATTTTCAATATCAATAAAGGAAGAGTGCAGGCAATAAGACACGTAATGTCGCCGACATTGTCGTTCAGTTACCGACCTGATTTCAGTTCTGACTTTTGGGGTTATTACGGCTATAACGACAGAGACTCAACATATTATTCTTATTATACAGGCTATATTTTCGGAGGACCGCCCGCCGGAAAGTCAGGCTCTGTTAACTTTTCACTGGGAAATAACTTTGAAATGAAACTTAAAAATAAAAACGATACGGTTGCAGAATCAAAAAAAATAAAACTTATTGATAACCTCATATTATCAACTTCGTATAATTTAGCATCAGATTCTTTGAACTTTTCAAATCTTACGGTAAGAGGAAATACCCGACTGTTTAAGAATTTCTCTCTTACTTTCGGAGCTGATTTTGACCCTTATATTAAAGATACTTTAGGTCGAAAAATAAATACATTCGAATGGAATGAAAATAAACGACTTGTAAGATTTAATACCGGGCGGGTAGGTTTAACAGGTTCTTTAAAGCCTACGGAAACCAAAACAAAAGATGAGCAGATTCATACAGATTTTTATTATTATCAGCATCCCGAAATTCCTTATGCCGATTTTAATATACCCTGGAATTTAAGCCTCACATACAACCTTAATGTAATAAATAAGTTTGACACCCCTTCGCAGTCATATATCAGAAACACAACACAAACCCTTGCTTTAAACGGAAGTTTCTCTCTCACACCCAACTGGAATATAACTGCAAAAACAAATTATGATATAGCAGCAAGAAAATTCTCATATGCACAATTTACCGTATATCGTGATTTACATTGTTGGGAAATGAGTTTTAACGTAATACCGTTCGGAACACTGAAGAGTTATACATTTCGCATAAATATTAAATCTTCTGTATTTAAAGGCGTTGAATATAATAAGCGAAAAGAATGGGATAAAACAAAACTTTTCGGAAATTAATCTTACTGTCTTAACTTTTAAACTTATATAAACTTGATGTCGGTTTAGTCAGAAGAAAGTTTTCTTTTTTTTGGCCTAAAAAGGAATATTTAGACATTTTTTTGATGAATTTCAGTTAATATATTACTTTCGCATTTTGAATTTTATTTATATGTTCTTATAACTGAATTTTTAAAAACTTATACTCATGTCTGAAAAACCTGTTAACCCAAACGAAAATAATCTTAACTCTTTAAAAGATGATAATGAATTATCACCTGCTGATAAAATACTTAATCAGCTTAAAGAAAGAAATCTGAAAAAAAATACTCCTGAGGCTGAAGTTGAAGAAACAGAGGCAGGAGAAAGCAAAAAAAATGAGACGGAAATACCGGAAGAAAAAATAATAAATAAAGAAGATTTTGATAACAAAGAAACAGAAAAGGAAGAGGTAGTATCCGAAGTTATTGCAGATGCAGAGCCTGCTAAAGAAAAGAATGAAGAAAAAGAACCTGAAAAGAAACCGGAAGACTTCTCGGCTTTCAGTAAAAAAGAACTTCTCGAAAAATTAAAATCATTATCAGCTGAAGAATATAAACCCGCTTTTGATAATATAATTAAGAAAATAAAAGAATCGTTCTATAATATCATTTCTTCGGAGCAAGAAAGACTGAAAACAAAATTTATTGAAGACGGCGGAAAAGAAGAGGATTTCGAGCCCGTAAAAGACGAATCCGAGAACAAATTTAAAGAGCTTGTACAAAAATTTTATGATAAAAAAGAAACCTATGAAATAAAACTTGAAGAAGAGAAAAAGAAAAATTTAGCTTTAAAATATTCAGTAATTGAGGAAATTAAGGAACTGATAAATAAACCCGAATCTTTTTCAAAGACATTTAACAACTTTAAAAATCTTCAAAAAAAATGGAACGAAATAGGGCTTGTTCCGAAAAATGAAATTAAAGCTTTGCATGACGAATATAATAAGCATGTCCAAAAATTTTATGAATACGTAGAAGTAAACAAAGAATTACGAGAATTAGATTTTAAGAAAAATTACGAGATAAAAATATCCCTTTGCGAAAAAGCCGAAGAATTGCTCTTAGAAACAAACTATAACAAAGCAAAAAAAGAGTTGCAGGTTTTGCATAAAAAATGGAAAGAAACCGGTATAGTTTCAAATGAAGTCAGAGAAGAACTGTGGGCAAGATTTCAGTCGGCTACGATTCAGATAAACGAACGATATAGTAAATATCTGGATGAAATTAAAGAACAACAGGAGAAAAACCTTGAATCTAAGCAGTTTTTAGTTGAAAAAGCCGAAGAACTGGCAAATAAAAATTACGAAACACATATTGAATGGAAAAATGCTTCCGATAAAGTTATAGAAATTCAAAGATTGTGGAAAAAAATAGGATACGTTCCGAAAGAATATAACAACAAAATATACTCTCAATTTAAAAATGCATGTGATTTGTTTTTTGAACGTATCAGAAAATACTATGAAGAGACAGAGAAAGACAGAGAAGACAATTATCAAAAGAAACTGGACTTGTGCACACAGGCAGAAAGCCTGCAGGACAGCACCGAATGGGTAAAAACAGCCGAAATATATAAAAATATACAAGAAGAGTGGAAAAAAATAGGCCCCGTTCCTAAAAAATATTCAGACGAAATTTGGAAACGCTTCAGAAAAGCATGTAACACATTTTTTGACAGAAAAAAAGAATACTATAAAAACAGGAAGGCTGCCGAAAAAGAAAATTTATTGAAAAAACAAGAAATAATAAATAAAATAGAAAACCTTGAACCTTCAGATAATCAAAATGAAACACTCGAAAAGTTAAAAGAACTCCAAAACGAATTTATATCCGTAGGCTATGTTCCCTTTGAAAATAAAGATGAAATCTATGACAAATTTCATTCTGCGGTTAATGCTCAATTTGAAAAATTAAATATAAGCAAAGAAAAACTTGAACAATTAAAATTTGCAGAGAATATAGAAGCAATTAAAAAATCTCCCGAATCAGACTTTTTGATACAAAAAGAAATGATGAAAATTCAAAAGCAGATAGACAAATTAGAAGACGATATAAAAGTTTGGGAGAATAATATAGGTTTCTTTTCTGCAAGTACTTCTAAATCAGACTCTCTTATTAAAAATATAACCGGTAAAATAGAAAAAGCAAAATCAAGACTTTCTTCTCTGAAAATAAAAATGTCGGAATTAGAAAAAATACAGGAATAAATATACCGCTCTTTTGAAAAATTCAAGATACATATTTATAACAGGAGGTGTAACGTCCTCTCTCGGAAAAGGTATTATTTCCGCATCTTTAGCAAAACTTCTTCAGGAAAGAGGATATTCGGTTACCATACAGAAACTGGACCCTTACATTAATATTGATCCCGGAACCCTTAACCCTTATGAACACGGAGAATGTTACGTTACGGACGATGGTGCCGAAACCGATTTAGACCTTGGGCACTATGAGCGTTTTACTGATATTACCACCTCGCAGGCAAATAACGTTACTACCGGCAGAATATATCAATCCGTTATTAATAAAGAACGAAAAGGCGATTATCTCGGAAAAACCGTTCAAATAATACCGCATATTACAGATGAAATAAAAAGACGCATAAAGCTGCTCGGAAAAGAAAACTATGATTTTGTAATTACAGAAATAGGCGGAACCGTTGGCGATATAGAATCTTTTCCGTATATTGAAGCAATAAGACAATTAAAATGGGAACTTGAAGATAGAGTAATAACAATTCATCTGACCCTTGTTCCTTATCTTTCTGCAGCAAAAGAACTAAAAACAAAACCTACGCAACATTCGGTTAAGCTGATGCTGGAAAGCGGCGTTCAGCCCGATATAATTGTTTTAAGAACAGAAAAACCTCTTACCTCAGGCGTAAGAGAGAAAGTCGCAAAGTTTTGTAACGTAAACATCAGTGCCGTGATAGAATCCGTTGATGTCTCCACAATATACGAAGTGCCTGTTCTTATGCAGAAAGAAAAACTCGATGAAGTTGTTTTAAAGAAATTTCATTTGGAGATAAAAGCAGCACCGCCGTTAAAAAAATGGAAAAAAATAGTCAAAATAATAAAAAATGCCGAAACAAAAATAAAAATAGCGGTAGTCGGGAAATATGTAGAATTACCCGATGCTTATAAATCTATCAATGAGTCTCTTATACATGCAGGAGCTCATCTTAGTTTTAAACCTGAAATACATTATATACATTCCGAAAAAATAAATAATGACAATGTCCAAGACATTTTGTCTGCTTTTGACGGAGTATTGGTAGCACCGGGCTTCGGGCATCGGGGTGTGGAAGGAAAAATAGATACAATAAGATATGTCAGAGAAAATAACATTCCGTTTCTGGGAATCTGTCTCGGAATGCAATGTGCCGTAATAGAATTTGCCCGCAATGTATTAAATATGGAAAATGCAAACTCAACCGAAATGCACCCGACTACACCCTTTCCGGTAATTGATTTAATGGAAGAGCAAAAAAGTGTAATAAACCTCGGAGGAACAATGCGACTCGGAGCTTACAGATGTAAATTAAAAAATGACTCAAAACTTATAAAAGAATATGCAACTTCAGAAATAAAAGAACGACACAGACACAGATACGAGTTTAATAATAAATTTTTAGAAGAATTTGAAAATGCAGGAATGAAAGCAACAGGAATAAATCCCGATTCGGATTTAGTAGAAATTTTTGAAATTCCGGCTCATAAATGGTTTGCCGGTGTTCAGTTCCATCCTGAATATAAAAGCACCGTCTTAAAACCGCATCCGGTTTTTATATCATTTTTAAAAGCTTGTAAAAAATAAAACTAATAAATTAAATGGATAAAAATCAAGTAACAGGAATAATTTTAATCGTAGCTTTGTTAATAGGTTACGGCATTTATACTCAACCGTCTAAGGAAGAAATAGCAAAAAGACAACGCGAGCAGGATTCTTTAAGAAAAGTTATGATTGAACAAAGAATAAAAGATTCTTTGGCAAGAGCACAAGATTTAACAAATAAGGCAAATATTACTGAAAATGAGATGATTTCGGACACAACCGCAATCGACAGTTCGGTAAATAAAAATTTAAAATCAACTTTCGGTATTTTTGCTGAGTCTGCAGAAGGAAAAGAAGAATTTGTAACTCTTGAAAATCAAAAAGTAAAGATAAAATTCACGACAAAAGGGGCTTACCCTTATTTTGCCGAACTCAAAGAATTTAAAACCTGGGACGGTAAACCGTTAATAGTTTTTGATAATAACGAAAACATTTTTGAACTTAAATTTTATTCAAACAACAGAGATATTTCAACATCTGACTTATATTTTGTAAATACCAAAGGAGATTCAGTTTACGATGCGAGTGAAAAAAAACAAACAGTAACACTCAGATTAAGAGCAGGGTCTGATAAATATATAGATTTTATCTACACTTTAGAGCCTGAAACTTATCTGATGAAATATGATATTCAGTTTCATAATTTAGGTGACGAATTAGGCGTAAATTCCAGCTACTTAGATATATACTGGAAATCGGTTATAAGAAAACAGGAAAAAGGAGCAAAATGGGAAAGCCAAAAATCTACAATCTACTACCGACTTTTTGAAGATGAAGTCAAATATTTAACAGAAACCTCTGACGAAGAGAGCGAATCAGTTGATACTCGTGTTGATTGGATTGCATATAAAGATCACTTTTTTTCTACGGTTTTAATTGCCGATGAATATTTCTCTTCTGCCGAAATGAAATATACGGCAGATAAAATGTTAGAAAAATACATTAAACACGTAGAAAGCACCCTGTCATTGCCCTATGAGCAAAATGAAAATACTAATTATTCATTTACATATTATTTTGGTCCTAATGACTACGATATTCTGAAAAAAATTGAAGGAAAAGACGGAAAAGACTTAAATTTAAAAAGAATGATTCCTCTGGGATGGTCAGTTTTCAGATGGGTTAATCAATTTATAATAATACCTCTTTTTAATGGTTTAGGTCATCTTTTCGGGAACAACATGGGACTGATAATTCTTGTAATGACCCTGCTTATTAAACTTGTATTATTCCCGCTTACATACAAATCATATATATCATCAGCAAAAATGAGGGTACTTAAACCTCAAATAGATGAAATAAATAAAAAAATTCCGAAGGAAAAAGCAATGGAGCGCCAACAAGCAACAATGGCTTTATATAAAAAGGTAGGTGTAAACCCTATGGGAGGCTGTTTGCCTATGCTTTTACAAATGCCGTTTCTGATTGCTATGTTCTTGTTTTTTCCGGCATCAATAGAATTAAGACAAAAAAGCTTTCTCTGGGCAAGCGATTTATCTACTTACGATTCAATTTGGGATTTTCCTAACGGTTTCAGTATACCGTTTTACGGCGACCACGTGAGTTTATTCACTTTGTTAATGGCAGCAGCTATGCTGGTAAGCCAGTTGCTTAACAAAAACCAAATGTCAGGCGGAAATACACAAATGCCCGGTATGAAACTTATGCTGTATATGATGCCGGTAATGATGCTTTTTTGGTTTAATAATTATTCTGCCGGCTTAAGTTACTATTATTTTCTCTCTAATGTTGTAACAATTATTCAAACTTTGTTAATACGACGAATGATTAATGAAGACGAATTATTAGCCAAACTTAATGCTAACAAAAAGAAACCGAAGAAAAAATCAAGTTGGCAGCAACGCATTGAAGAAATGCAGAAAATACAGCAGCAACAAGCTAAAAAAAGAAAAAGATAGTTTAAACGTAATTTGCTTAAAAAAAGTCCCGATGTCAAAAAGTCGGGACTTTTTATGTGGTAAAAGAAATACATAAAAGTATAGGCGATACAATTTTCTTAACCTTATTTTTTGAACTTTATCTTTTATTTCTACTTTTGTTATAAAACTAATATAAAAACACCAATATGAAAATAATCAGGAAAATTACGGTTATTGTCTTTATTCTATCCTTTTCAGGCATAAGTCTGTCAGCACAAAAGCCAAAACTCACGGAACAAGATTCGGTTTAACTTTCGGGTTTAATGTAAAAAATAAGCGGATAAATTAAAATTAACACTTTTAAGCCAAGTTTTATATATTTGCTGTATGATTAAAAATATCAGCATAAAAAATACTCCCGTAATTTTTATTGTATTGTTTATTATGTATGCTTCTGATATTAATGCTGCAGAGTCTGTACCAAAAAGAATTAAAGGAAATGATATTGAAGTTGCACTAAAAATAAATTCAAATCATAATATCGAAAAAAACGGTTTTTTAAAGCGAATATTCAGAAAAATTTCTGAAAAAGTAAAGGAAACTAAACAGAGAATAACAAAGAAAATAAAGAGAAAAATTTCAAAAAAACAGGCAAGAAAAAACAGAACCAAATTAAGCTTAAAAAAACGTAATAAAAACTTATTTAATATTTTAATCTTTTCGGTAATTTTCTTTTTAATAGCGGGAACTCTTGCTTTTTTACTTTTAAATTCTTTTATAGGCTACACACTTTTCCTTGTGCTGTCAATAATAATTTCTCTTACGGCAATTGTAATTGCACTAATCTATTTTTCAGGCAGGTATATAATAAAACCGCATTACTGAAAATAATACTGTAAATCTTAATATCATTTGTTATGAAAAAATTATTAATTGTTTTATCTCTGCTTTTTTCAAACTTAATCATCTTTTCTCAAGATATAATAAGGTTGAAAAACGGAACGGAAATACAAGCCAAAGTTATTGAAATAGGAAGCAAAGAAATAAAATACAAAAAATACAATTTTATTGACGGTCCCGATTATATTTTACTCAAAAAAGAAGTAGATTATATTATTTATGAAAACGGTATGAGAGAAGGCTTTTACGGTAAATATTCGGAAGAAGAATATCGCAGGCTGTGTGAAAGAAAGGTAAAACATTATGTTAAGCAGCAAAAAGCAGGTTTAGTGCTCGGCGGCATAGGACTTGTAGGATTTACGCTTATAGCCGTAGATAATTATAATTATAATATAAACTATCCGAATAATAATAATTATGACAGATACTTTGCTTACCAGGTTGGTTATTTCTTTTCTGCAGGTGCAATTGCAGGCGGTGCGGTACTTTACCTTACCGGAAAAAGAAAAACAAAGCAATATTCCGAAAAACTAAGAAATATCTCATTAAAAATAAGTCCTGTAGGTCAGGTAAAAACTTTTTCCGCAGGCTATCGTTTTTGATAATATATGTTTTAAAACGAAAAAGCTCTGATTTTTTATTTCAGAGCTTTGATTTTTTTAAGATTATCAAGAATTAGTTATTTTGCATTTTTGAATGCACCTAAACCGGCATAAACGGCAGCATCTCCTAATTCGTTTTCAATTCTTATAAGCTGGTTGAATTTTGCAATTCTTTCGCTTCGTGAACCCGAACCTGTTTTTATTTTTCCTGAAGCAACGGCAACAGCCAAATCAGCTATCGTAGTATCTTCAGTTTCGCCTGAGCGGTGAGAAACAAAGCAATTAAAATTATTCTTTCCGGCTAATTCAATTGTTTCAAGAGTTTCCGTTATAGTTCCTATTTGATTTACTTTAATCAGAATAGAATTTGCAGCATTTTTGTCAATGGCTTCTTGTAAAATGGTTTTGTTTGTGCATAATAAATCATCTCCTACAAGCTCAATTTTATCTCCAAGTTCTTTATTTAACTTTTGCCAACCTTCCCAATCGTTTTCGTCTAATCCGTCCTCCAATGAAATTACGGGATATTTCTCAACCCATTCCTTCCAAAGTTCTATCATTTCTTCCGAAGTTTTTACGGAGTTATCAGATTTGAAGAAAACATATTTACCGTCTCGGTACATTTCGCTTGTTGCAGGGTCTAATGCAATTGAAATATCTTTTCCGGGCGTATATCCTGCTCTTTCAATAGCTTCCAGAATAACCTCCATTGCTTCTTCATTTGATTTTAATTCGGGAGCATAACCGCCTTCATCACCTACTCCGGTATTGTATCCTTTTTCTTTCAGAACTTTACCTAACATATGAAAGGTTTCGGCACCCATTCTGATAGCTTCTTTAAATGAAGGAGCATTATGAGGGACAATCATAAATTCCTGAAAATCAACATTGTTTCCTGCATGTGAGCCTCCGTTTATTACATTCATTGAAGGGCAAGGCAAAATGTGAGAATTAACACCTCCGAGGTATCTGTACAGCGGCATATCAAAACAATCGGCAGCAGCACGTGCAACAGCCATTGATACACCCAAAATTGCATTAGCTCCGAGTTTTGCTTTATTCGGCGTGCCGTCAAGCTCAATCATAGTTTTGTCTATAAATCTTTGTTTTGAAGCATCAATGCCGATTAAAGCAGGAGCAATAATTTTATTTACGTTATCAACTGCGGTTAATACTCCTTTACCGCCATATCTGGATTTATCTCCGTCTCTTAATTCTACAGCTTCTTTTTCGCCTGTCGATGCTCCGGAAGGAACAATGGCTCTTGATTTAATGCCGCATTCTAAGGTTACTTCAACTTCTACGGTCGGATTTCCTCTGGAATCCAATACTTCGTTTGCAATAATTTCTTGTATCTTCATTGTATAATAATTTAATTAATTATCGAGCATAATTTACTTTGCAAAGTAAATAAATTCTTTGAAAACCAAATAATATTAGTGTATTTATATTTTTTTTAATA
>CAMZKI010000279.1 GCA_947311125.1 uncultured Chlorobiota bacterium | reverse complement strand
TTCTCTGTATGTAAAGAAGAACTTTATTTAATGACACGATATTATCTCCTTTTGTAAAAAAGACAAATTCCTGAGAATTTATATCGTTTATAAGACTTTTAACACTGTTTTCAAATTTCCGAAGTGTTAAAAGTCTTATAAACGATATAAATTCTCAGGAATTTGTCTTTTTTACAAAAGGAGATAATATCGTGTCATTAAATAAAGTTCTTCTTTACATACAGAGAAATGAACATACGCGAAAAATAAAAATAGTCCATATTATTGATAATAAAGAAAAAGAACTTCCTGAAAATCTGCTGAGAGATATTGAATTTCTTGACAGGCAATATCCTGATATTAAAATTGAATTTGTAGAAGTTGTCGGAGAATTTTCTCCCGAATTTATAGCTCAATTATCAAAAGAGTGGGAGATACCCATTAATTTTATGTTTATAGGTTCTCCAAGCGATAAATTTCCTCATAAACTGGAAGATTTCGGCGGCTTAAGGTTGATTATTTAAATCAAATTCCTTTTTTAATACGATGCTTTAATGCAACCTTTTTTATCATTAGTATCAATACATTTTGAAAGTATTGATAATTATACTATATTTGTATAGAAAACTCTCTTATTAAAAAAGAGTAAAATTAAATCTGTTAATAAATTAAAAAATTTTAAGAATGAGGAAACTTTTAATATTTACCGTTTTTGGAGTTTTAGTCTTTTCTTTGGCTGCATTTTTTTCTGTTAAGAAAAAAAATACGGCAGAGAATGTAATTGCTGAAATTTATGATGCTGCAAAAGACGAAGCTGACAGCCCGGAGAAATTTGCCGAATATTTTCATAATATAACTACCAGAATAGGAGGAAAAGAGCCCGGTTATAAAATGAATTATAAAAAAGCAGAGTTTGAAAAAGCTGTTCAGAGACTTAAAGCATTAAATTTGGATACAAAAGCTGATATCGGATGGATGCAGCGAGGACCCGCAAATGTAGGAGGAAGAACAAGAGCTTTGATTGTTGATCCTGACGACGTAACTCATAATACATGGTTTGCAGGTGCTGCAACGGGCGGAGTCTGGAAGACAACAGATGCCGGAGCTACTTGGACAAACCTGTCGGCAAATTATACGACTCTTGCCGTAAGCGATATGGTTATGGCACCGTCTAATACAAACATAATTTATGTCGGAACAGGGGAAAGTTTTACCGGAGGTTTCAGCGTAAAAGGAGACGGCATTTGGAAAACAACAGATAAAGGAAGCTCTTGGACACAGCTTGCAAGTACAGCCTCTAATAATGACTTCGGATACGTAAACAGGCTTATAGTTAACCCGACAGACGAGAATATTGTATTAGCTGCAACCGAAACAGGTATTTTTAAAAGTGCTGACGGAGGTATTAATTGGACTCAGGTTTATTCGAGTTCAACCGGTGTTGAAGACTTAACATATGACCCGAGCAATTTTAATATAATGTTTGCAGGAGAAAATTCAAGAGGAATTCTACGTTCTTCTGATGCCGGGAATACCTGGGCTTTGTCCGGTAACGGAATGGGGGCAGGCACTCGTTTCGAGGTAGCTGTCTCAAATGCAGATAATAATTATGTTTTTGTGAGTACAGAAGTCTCTTCTTCTGTGTCTCAGGTTTATGTTTCTACAGATAAAGGTCTTACATGGAAAAGGTTTGATGATGACCAGAACTTTTTAGGCGGACAAGGATGGTATGATAATGCAGTTACTCCGCACCCTTACACGGCTGATGAAGTGTTTGTCGGCGGTGTTGATATATGGAAACTTAAATTTAACGGAACGGAAACTTCTGTTAATGAGGTGTTAAGAGCATTTACTGAGAATACAACATTTTTGTCATTTATTAATTTCGGCGGAGCTTTTCTTGACGGAGGTATGAGTATTGAAGAAGGAACAAGCCTTACTGCATCTGACTGGTCTTCGGTAGAAATTCGTTTCGGACCCGGCATAACACAGAAAGCTCACAGGTTTACGGTTCCTGCCGGCTCCACTTCAGGAGTTCCTTCTACAGATTATACATATCAGGACTATATTGATGTGCCGTTTCAGGTTTGGGATACCGATAATAATGTTCAACTGATGGTTTCTTTCAGGGATCAGGAAGGAGACGGAGAGTTTAATTTATATGAAAGAACAGGAGATGCTTACGGAGAACTCGGCAGAGAATATATTTTTGTAAATGCAGTTCCTTACGATTCTGTTAATCCGGATGCAAATATTGCAACGGCAGGAGGTCATTTATACAAAGCTTTGTATATGATATGGCCGACTTTAACTCCCGGAGAATTATGGGATCCTGCAAATTTACCTGCTTCAAAAATTGTTATAGAATACGGAACCATAACTTTAATCTCAGGAGAAAAAACGAGTATAGCAGATTCTTACGGCAGTTACGGCGGACCTAACGGATATAATCAGGGAGCCGGATACGGAACTACTTCAATACCCGGTTTACATCCCGATCATCATAATATAACATTAGTTCCTTTGGGAGCACCGGACTTTATTTGGATTGACGGTAACGACGGAGGAATAGGTGTTTCTTATGATAACGGAGTTACATTAGACCAAATACCTACAAATTATATTACTACACAGTTTTACGGAGTCGCAAAAAATCCTGAAGCTAACGAATATATAGGAGGTATGCAGGACAACGGAACTTGGCAGTCTCCGGAAGGTACTGACGCATCAAGCAGCAGCAATTATTTGTTCAGACTCGGAGGTGACGGTTTTGAATGTCTCTGGAATGCAGAAGATCCGACTTTAATTTTGGGAAGTTTATACAATAACAGAATATACAGATCTGCAAATAAAGGATTATCTTGGGGTGCAGTTTCCGGAATAGCGTCAAATGACGGACCTTTTATAACAAGATTGTCTGTTTCAAAAGAAAGACCTTATGATGTATTTGCCGTAGGAGGCAGCGGTGTATATAAATCCGTAAACTTCGGACAAATGTTTAATATGAAAACTATTTCAACAAATTGGGCTGTTAACGGAACGGTGAGCAGTTCGCATAATGTTGAGGTTTCTTTAGCAAACGGAAAAGTTGTTTGGGCAGGCGGCGGAATGGCAGCAAATTACGGATTGCAAATGCAGGTTTCAACCGATTACGGTAACACATTTACGGCTGTTCCTGATTATGATATTGTAACTATGAATGCTTATATAAGCGGAATTGCAACACACCCTGTTGATGAGAATACGGCATATGTCTTGTTTTCTTTAAGTGATAAACCGAAAGTTTTAAGAACAACTGATTTAGGGCAAACATGGACTGATATTTCAGGCTTTGGCACAGGAAATGAAAGCACGACAGGATTTCCTGATGTTGTAACTCATTGCCTGCTTGTTATGCCGTATAATACGGATGTAATATGGGTAGGTACTGACATCGGACTTGTTGAATCAATCGATAACGGAGCAACTTGGCATCTTGCAAATAACGGTTTGCCTCCTGTTTCGGTTTATGATATGTATATATCCGGCGACCAGGTTGTTGTTGCTACACACGGAAGAGGCATATGGACTGTTGATATCCCGGAAATTTTTAATGCTCCTTACATAACTTCATTTACAAAAGGACTCGGAGATAAATTGGAAATAGAAACTGATTTTAAAGTTAACTATGACAGTGTTCAGGTTTATATAAATAATACATTAGATACAACTATTGTTTCTCCTGCAACGGGTGCTCAGATTTTGAGTATTGACTACTCGCTTTATGTAGGAGGCTATGCTGCTAAAATAACAGGATACGTAGGAACTCAGCCGTATTATTCAAATACGATAAATCTTACGATTTCTACTTTATCTGATATTGAGACAATTTCGGATGAGTATTATAAACTGAAACTATACCCGAACCCTGCTTCTGATTTTGTTAATTTTACTTTGGAAAAAAGTATTGATAATTATAAGGTATCTGTTTACAGTATTACCGGTCAGGAAGTATATTCTGAAATTAAAAGAAATAATGAAATTAATTCAATAAATATTTCTGATTTATCGGAAGGCTCTTATGTGCTGTTTATTATTACCGAGGATAAGAAATATTCTCAAATACTTCAAATAAGGAAATAAACTGAATTTAATATTTT
>CAMZKI010000278.1 GCA_947311125.1 uncultured Chlorobiota bacterium | reverse complement strand
GTTGCTTCGATGGGAGGCAGATTAATACTTACTTGTTGTTTGATAGTAGTCACGATGTGGATTTTGGCTGCGCAGGAGAGCTTGCGCTCTTGAGCAGCGTGATTCGCGATGGGTCGGGGGGGAAGGGTAGGGAGCTGAGGGTGGTAGTTGTGCTGATTTCCTCTTTTTCCTCTTGAATTAAAAACAGCTTTAATACTGCCTTCTTCACCCGGTTTTATAATTTTATTGCCGAGCGTAACAGCCGTACAACCGCAGCTTGCTTTTGTCTTTCTTATGATTAAATCATTTTTGCCGGTATTTTTAAATCTGAAAATGTGTTCAACAACGTCTCCTTGTTTTATTGTTCCGAAGTCGTAAGTTTTTTCATTTAGCATAGTAAAAACAGGAGGGTTTTTTATCTGGTCTTCCGTAAAATGCTCTTTGATTACGGCACTGATATTAATTCTGTTATTGTAATCAGTTTTGTCATTAAAAGTTAAATACAATCTGTCGTAAACATATCCCCAATCATTTTTTTCTGCTGCATTATATGTAACGTTAATAACACCTTTTTCTCCGGGTTTTAAAGTTTCGGGAGTACACGAAACTTTCAGGTATCGCGGCGTAGTTCTGTTTTTATTAAAAGTTACGGTAACGGTTTCATTACTTGTGTTTATAATTTCAATTTTATCTGTTTTCGTCTCATTATTATAAATCTCGGGAAAATGAATATTCTTTTTCTTAAGCCTTATCGGTCCTGTTTGAAACCTGTATTCTTCGGTAACAGGATTGGGTTTTGGTATCACTTCTCCGTTAATATGGAGTACTATCGGGCTGTTTTCCGCATTTGATTTTACCGTAACTGTTTTATGAAATACTCCCGGTCTGCGAACAGGGTCAAAAACTGTTTTTACAAGGCCGGTTCCGCCCGGAGGAACGGGTTCTTTACTCCACATCGGCACAGTGCATCCGCAAGTTGAACTTATATCGTTTATTACTATCGGCTCAGCACCCATATTCTTAAATTTAAAGGTGTATTCAACCTTGCCTCCCGATTCTTTAATTTTTCCGAAGTTATGAGTTGTTTTTTCAAATACCATTTTTGGTGCCGTGGTTTGTGCCGTTAATTCTGTAAACAAAAAGTTTAACAGAATAACTCCCGAAAGTAAAATTTTTCTTTTCATAATATTTATATTTTAAATAAGTGATGTGTATTGACTAACGAATACAAGAGTATATTATTTTAAATTACACAACGGAATAAGCAGTATTTTTTTCGGATTTTAAATTTTATTTTTCAAAACTATATAAATTATGAAAGGTATTCCGAGTATAGCAGTTACTGAATTTATCGGTAATACACCCTGATATCCCGGAAGTTGAGAAATTATGTCGCTTGCAGAAATAAGTATTGCTCCGATTATTGCAGAAGCGGGAATCAGGACATTGTGGTTTGCCGTTTTAAAAATCATTCTGCTTATATGCGGAACGATTATTCCGATAAAACCTATCGGTCCGCAAAATGCTGTAACACTTCCCGCTAAGATTCCCGTGCTTGTAAAAATTATTATGCCTGCAAAGCGTATGTTTAATCCCGATGTTTTTGCATAGTTTTCACCAAGTAAAAGGAGGTTTAATATTTTTGTTGAAAATATGCTTATCGTAATTCCCGTAAAGGAGAATATTGTCAGTATTTTTAATTGCTCTGAAGTTATACCGCTCAGGCTTCCCATAGTCCATACAATAAATGTTTTTAGTTCGGCTTGCGAACCGAAATATTGCAATATACTGACAACGGCACTTATTGCACTTCCTATTAAAATTCCGATTATTAAAATTGTCATAATGTCTTTTACTTTTACTGAAACTGAAAAGATAATCAGCAGAACACCGGCAGAGCCTATACCGGCAACAATGCTTGTGAGCCAGGCAATGTTAAAATAATTTTGCAAAAGCAGCGGAAGAGGAGACATAAGTAAAAGAGCTACGCCGAGGCTTGCTCCTGCACTTATTCCTAAAATGTAAGGACCTGCCAGAGGGTTTCTGAAAAATGTCTGCATCTGTAAACCTGCTACGGACAGCGATGCTCCGGCTATTACAGCTGTTGCAACTTTCGGAAATCTGAAACCTTCAAGTATAATACGGTATTTTTCATCAATTTCAATACCTCTGAAATAATATGCTATGTATGACAAAGGAATTTTTACGGAACCTATTGCAATGTCCGTTAAAATTATAAGCACGAGAACAACGGTAAGAGCAGTAAATAATAATATGTGATTTTTTTGCATCAGGAACGTTTACTCTGTTACGGAGAATAAAAAGTTTGTAAAAAGATAGTAAGAGATAATAAAAACAACTGAGAATAAAGCTGTATTTAATATCAAATCGGATGATTTTTTATCACTTTTGTATTTTTTATAATCTCGTTCCCGTTTTTTACGAGTATCATATTTTTTCAGAAATTCTTCATCGCTGATTCTGTCTTTGCTGTTTTTTATTAATTCGCTTTCCTTCATATTTTATTTATTGAAGATTATTGATTTTATTATCAACTTTATTAAAAAACTTACTGTTACTTTTTGCAACACTTTTGTATTTAAGATAATAATTAAGTGCTTCTTCTTTATTGTCTAAATTTTCACAGCATTCGGCTGTATAAAATAAAGAATTGTAGTATTCCGGATTTATTTCATAAATCTTTTTATAATCTGTTATTGCTTGTTTATACTTTTTTGTCAGCTTAAAACAATCTGCTCTGTTCCAAAGAGCATATGTGTTTGTGCTGTCAAGTTTCAATGCTTTATTGTAAAGCTTAATTGCTTCTTTATAGTTTTTATTTATTTGCAGAATATACCCTTTGTTATTATAAGCGAGAGAGTAGTCAGGGTATTTTTCGATGGTTTTATCATACCATAATAAAGCTGAGTCCGATATGCCTTTTCTGCTGTATGCTAAGCCCAAATTCAGCATTGCGTATTTATTATCGTCAGTATTATTTATGTTTGAGTATTTCTGAAAATACTTTACGGCTTTATCATAGTTTTCAATATCCATTGCTAAATATCCGGCTTCATAAAGAGCCTTAATGTTTAGGCTGTCATATAATAAAGCCGTTTCAACAGATTGAAGCGCAACTTCTTTTTTACCTTGTTCATTGTAGCATTTTCCGAGGAAATAATATGTTTTAGAATCTTCCCGGTTTAGTTCGGTTGCATAATATAAATCGTTTATTGCAGAATTAAAATCATTAAGGTAATATTCCGCAATGCCTTTATCTCTGTATATTTTCGCATCGGCATTTTCAAAATTTGAAGCAAAGTTTAAATAAAGAAGTGCCGTTTCGTATTGTTTTTTTTGCAGATATATATAACCTATGTAATAATTTACGGAGTCGGAATTATTTTCATTAAGAGCATCAAAAAAATACTCTAAAGCAGTTTCATAATTATTATTGTTAAGTTCTTCAACGGCATTTTCAAAACTGGTTTTTTTGATATTTTCAGGAAACTTTATTTCGAAAATTTTTTCAAAATCAAAAGGGTCATCGTATCCGTTCTTAACTCCTGAGGTGTAAAAAGCTGTTAAATATGCACTTAAAACAGCAAATATAATTAATAATATTTTTTTCATAATATGCAGGTATTATTTTAAAGCAAAACAAATTTATGAAAAAAATCATTTTAAGTATCTGAATTTGTACTTTGTTTTTCGTTTTTATTTACCAGATAAACACCGATAAATATTATACTCATAAATATAATTTGTAAAAGAGATATTTTTTCTCCGTCAAACAGTCCCCAAAATATTGCAAAAACGGGTATTATATATGTGGTTAAGGAGGCAAAAACAACATCAACATAATCTGTAAGATGATAAAACAGCGTAACTGCAATTGCAGAACCGCCTATTGCTAAAAGTATTATATAAAATAAATTTTCTAATGCATCAGGTGTTGAAAAAGCAACGGAGAAATCAGAAAATAAAAGAGATATTCCGGCAACGGGACCAATAATTGCAAAAGAGAATATTGTTATTGTTATACCGTCCAAATCAATGAGCTTATGTTTTATTTCATTTAAGCTGAAAGCATAAAGAATAACGGCTGCAATTATGTATAACGAATAAATATTGTTTTCTGCAAGAATGTTGATATTACCGCCCGAAACAAGTCCTAAAGCACCTATTAAGCCGATTATTGTTCCCAGAATTTTGTTTTTTTTCGGTTTTACTTTATAAAAGAGAGAGCCTACAAGCAGGGCGGTAATAGGGAAAATTGTGTTGAGCATAGCAGCAAGTGAGCTGTTTATTTGTGTTTGGGCTTTTGCAAACAGCAGTGCGGGGAACAGATTTCCTATAAATCCGACTATAAGCAGAGATTTTACGTCTCTTTTTTTAAGTTTTTTTAGTCTTTTAAATAAAAACGGGAGCAAAAACAGAGAAGCAAAAAATATTCTCATACTTCCTACCTGTAATTCATTAAACGATTCCAATCCTCTTTTCATCAGAATGAAAGATGCACCCCATATAAATGAGACAAGAATAAGCATAATCCATTGAGCTGATTTTTTGTTTAGATTCAAAAGTTTCATTTTTAAAATGAAAAGCGTAAAACCGTATTTAACATAAAAAGACCTTTGCCGTTAAAAGCAAAGGTCTTAAAAATTTATTTATTTTGTTCTCTTTCTTCTTTCTTTTTCATATATTCTTCCTGTACTGACTTCGGCAAAGGTTCGGATATGCAACAACTTTAAGAAACATAACAAGCGGAAGAGCAAATTATTCAATGGAGTTTTATCAATACGAACCTTTGCCGAAGTCAGTACAGGAAGAATATATGAAAAAGAAAGAAGAAAGAGAACAAAATAAATAAATTTTTAAGACCTTTGCTTTTAACGGCAAAGGTCTTTTTATGTTAAATAC
>CAMZKI010000277.1 GCA_947311125.1 uncultured Chlorobiota bacterium | reverse complement strand
ATCTCCGGTTTTTGTATATATTTTCATATTAATGTAATTTTCATATTAAATTAAATAAAATACCGTAAAAGATATACAATATTTCACATATTTCACATTCTGTTATTTTAAATATTATATTTTTGCGGTTTAAATTTTCTGAAAATGACTAAAAAAATATTAATTACGGTTTTCGTTACAGTTATTCTCAGCATTGCTGCTTTTTTAATATACGGTAATTATAGTAAAAAAAATGATAAAAATATTTCCGAAAAAGAAAAAGTTACAATAAAGCCTGAAGAAAAAAAACTGTACGGAATAAAAATTGACAGCTTTATTGTAAAATCATCTTATATTCAGCCAAATGAATTTTTAAGCAACATTTTTGCGAAATTAAATATTTCAAGTAAACTCCATAAGGTTTTAGAAAAAGGAAAGGATGTTTTTGATGTCAGAAAAATTAAAAGCGGTCAAAAATATGTCGTAATGTTTCCTAAAGATACCGCAGAAACCCCGGAATATTTTATTTATGAGAAAAATAAAGCGGATTATATTGTTTTCGATTTACGAGATTCTGTAAATGTTTATGAGGGAAGAAAAAAAATTGACAGAAAAATTAAAGAAACCGGCGGTATTATACGCTCTAATTTGTGGTTTGCAATGGAGGATGCCGGGGTTAAGCCGGTATTGGCTAATGATTTGTCTGATATATTTGCATGGACTGTAGATTTTTTCGGTTTGCAGGTAAATGATAAATTTAAAATAATTTATGAAGAAAAATTTGTGAACGATACGTCAATCGGTTACGGTAAAATTTTGGCGGCATATTTTGAACATTACGGAGATACGATTTATGCAATACCGTTTAAGCAAGACAGTGTTGAAAGTTTTTATGATATTGACGGGAACAGCCTTAAAAAAGCATTTCTGAAAGCACCTTTAAAGTTTTCTCGCATAAGCAGCGGCTTTTCTTATGCCCGCAAACATCCAATATTAAAGATTGTAAGACCGCATCTCGGAGTTGACTATGCAGCACCGTCCGGAACTCCCGTATATGCTCTCGGTGACGGTGTCGTTGTTAAGGCCTACTATACCCGCGGCGGCGGTAATTATGTAAAAATAAAGCATAACAGTGTTTATTCTACAGGATATATGCATCTTAAAGGTTTTGCAAAGGGAATACATTCGGGAGTAAGAGTAAAACAAGGGCAAGTAATAGGGTTTGTAGGGATGACAGGTTTGGCAACAGGTCCGCATCTTGATTTCAGGGTTTGGAAAAACGGAAAAAACATTAATCCTTTGCTGATTGATGCCCCGCCTGTTGAACCGATAAAGCCCGAAAATAAAGAAGTCTTCGACAAAGTAAAAATGGTTTATAAGGATTGGTTAGATAAAATCAAATATAAAAGAGTAACATCAGATACAACAGTAACGGATACTGTTCTTGTCGAAAAAAACCCCGCACATAAAGATTAAATGATGCTTAATGCAGCCTGTAAATACGCTTTGCTTCCTCGGCTTCGGGCATATAATTGAAAGGACCTACAGTCATTACCCGCATCATAAGGTTCTCTTTGAGGAAAAGGTCAAAATCGCGGTAAGTTCCGGATGCAATAGCTCCGGGTTTTCTTACTAATTGGTAAGAGTTAGAACGGGGTCTTCTGTTTACGTGCAGTACAAACCAGAAAACTGTTTGGTTTTCATCATATGTTGAGTCTAATTGGTGAGGTTCGTCTTGTATTTTATAAAATAACATTGCTTTTTTTGCTTCTTCGTATTCATTAAAAGGCCCTATTGCCATTTTTTGACCGTTACCGAGATACTTCCATAGATTTCGGTCATATTCTTTTTGGCTTCCGTGCTGAATTTTATTTCCTTTCAACTGTAAGTCATAACTTACATATCCGGTCTCGGAATCTTCCTTTTCTCTTACACTGACATAAAACCAGTAAACAAGACGGTTTTCATCTGTATTATCGCTGTAGCTGACTTGTGCTTTTACCGTATTCGGGGAATAAAAGCCGAATAAAAACAAAATACTCGCGAGAACAAACAGTTTTAAGTTGTTTTTCATTGTGCTTAATTTTAAAATTATGTTTGATTGTTTTTATGTTTTTTCTTAAACTACAAACTGTATGCCGAAGATAAATATTGTACTGCGGATAAAAAACGGCTGTTTCCTTTACCTTTGATAACCTCATACTCGTAACCGTAACTATCAAGTTCCTGTTTGTATTTGGCAAACAACTCTATTCGTTTTTCTCCTCCGTTTTCTCTTGTTTTATCCGGAGTCCACGGCAAATCAGGAAAGCATAGCAGACAATAATCAGGCTTTGTGTTTTTTAGTGCTTCTGACAAAAAGTCCGGTATATTATTGTATTTATATTCAAACCAAACTTTTGTTATTATTAATCCTGTGTCAAAGAAAATGAATCTTTTACCGTGTTCATATTTATTCTCTGACAGTTCTTTTATTTGCCTCCTTGCAATATGTTCCAAATCTTTATAAAAATATTCCCTGTTAAGCGTTTCAATATATTCTCTTGCATATTCGGGGAAGAATACGGTATTATAATATTCTGCAAGTTTTTTTGTGAGAGTTGTTTTTCCGCTTGATTCCGGTCCTGTTATAACCATTTTCTTTGCCAGATTGTACAAAATTACGGTTTTATAATTTCAACTATTCTTACTTCAAAAATTAATGTGGAGTAGGGGGGGATTATCCCGGTTTGGTGTCCTTTATATGCCCAATCGGAAGACATAATAAGCAGTGCCGGCGTATTTTTTTTCATTAAACCGACAGCTTTTTCCCATCCCGGAATAACTTTGTCTGTCAGATATACATATTTACCGGGGGTATCAATGGTTTTTTCGTCAAAAACAATATTTTGGTCTGACAATAAATACCCTTTGTATATAATTATAAGAGTATCTCCTTTTTGAGGAGAATCTGAACTTTCAGATGTTGAGAAGCCGTTTTCTATAATGTATAAACCATCGGCAACAGGGTCCTTTATTATATTATTCTCTTCAAGGTATTGAGACAGCAAGGCTTTTTCTGCATCCTTTTGATTTTTATTGCAGGAAAAGATTGAAAACGTCAGCAATATTCCCGATACATAAATGAATTTATATGTTATGGCACTTTTCATTGCGGATATGTGAAAAAACGACTCCGGTTGAGAATCGTTTTATAATAATTTTCGTATCGTTATTTATTTTTTGCCAGCCTGAAACCGTAATTATAATTTGTCATTCCGGCTTTAGGTCCGTCTCGGCTTGTAACTTTTGCAAGTTCGGCACGATAGTGCCATGAACCGCCCCTTATTACGCGGTAAGGCATCGGAGTACTGCAAAAAGGGTTGTCCTCCGGTGAAGAAGCGTAATAGTTTGATTTATAATAATCGCTGCACCATTCCCACACATTTCCGCTCATATCATATATTCCGAGTTCGTTGGGCTGTTTGGTTTTTACGTTTTTAGGTCCTGAGAGTTTTGATGTTTCATCATACCAAGCAACAGAATTTATATCATTGCTTCCGCTGTATTTAAAGTTTTTACTTTTATTTCCGCCTCTCGCTGCAAATTCCCATTCCGCTTCAGTCGGTAAACGGTAGCCGTTTTTTGTTCTGTCTAAATCCCATCCTCCGTCTGCATTTTTTGAGTAGCACTTTTCAAGTCCGTTTTGCTTACTCAACCAGTTACAATACTCAATGGCATCATACCAATTTACGTGTTGCATAGGGAAATTCGGCTGCCATCCCCACCATGCCTTACCTGACGATACATAGAACATTTGAGTATATTTGTGAGATTCCATCCATTCTTTATCCGGCGGCTCCGGCATTTTTTTTCCGGTAGCCGAAGCAAATTTTTTATATTCGGCGACTGTTACTTCGTGCTCTCCTATATAAAAAGAATTAACAGTTACTTTATGTGCCGGCTTTTCTTCCGGAACTCCGGAGTTCGACCCCATAGTGAAAGTTCCGCCTTCAACTAAGATCATTTTCGGAGCTTGTGCAAAAACAACAGAACTGATTAATGATACAGACAATATAAAACCGAACATTCGAAGAATTTGCTTTTTCATGTGTTTACATTTAATTATTTCTTATAGTGATTTTTACCCCTGTTGTAAAGTTACGGTAATAAAAAAACAGCATACAAATATATAAAATATATCTGTTTTCAATATGTAAATTTATAAATGAATTATATATTGACAAAATTTATTTGCTTTATCTTTATTCTTTACTATCAGAGATGTTATTTTTTTTATTTTTT
>CAMZKI010000276.1 GCA_947311125.1 uncultured Chlorobiota bacterium | reverse complement strand
TTAAATATCAAAAAGTTAGGAAGTAAAAACCTGAAAATTATAATATAATTGAGTTTTTATTTCTGCTCATATTAATTATAGCCGAAATTTAAGCAATGAAATAATTATGATACTTTGTAAAAAAAATATTATTTTCTTTTTATTGCTTTGCAACACCTATATTACTGCCCAAATTTCAGATCCCGGGAAAAAAATAACAATTATTCAAAAAAATAAAACTTTATTGTCTGTTTTAAAAGAAATTCAATTAAAAACAGGGCTTAATTTTTCTTACAATAATGAATACATTGACGACAAGCAAAAAGTTACCTTAGTTGCCCGAAAAAAAACTGCAGAAGAAATACTGAACCTTTTGTTTTCTGATTTAGGGATTAAATATGTTTCGGTAGAAAAACAGATTGTTTTAAAACGAAAATACCCGACTGTACCTTCGGTTAATGCCGTAACGAAAGAAAATGAGAAACAAAAGTTTACGATAAGCGGCTATTTAAGAGACAGCTTAACTAACGAGGTTTTGATAGGAGCGGGTATAAGCGTGAAGAATTCTTATCTCGGAGCAATGACAAATGCTTACGGTTTCTATTCTTTAAGTTTGCCCGAGGGGAAATATATTTTAGTATTTTCATCACTAGGATATAAAAATAAAACACTTGCCGTAAACCTTAATTCAAATAAACAAATATCAGAATTACTGGAATATGATGAAACAGAACTTGACATTGTTATAGTTAATGAAGATGAGAAAAAAAATGTTTTTGAGAAAAGTCCTTTTAAAGAAATAAACTTAAGTTTTCGTATGATAAATTCGTCAAAAGGCGTGGCAGGAGAAGCAGATGTTGTTAAAAGTATCAATAATTTACCCGGGATAAGCTCTTTCGGAGACGGCTCGGTTTTGTTTTACGTAAGAGGAGGCAATAAAGATCAAAATCTTATGCTTATTGACGAAACTCCGGTATATAATCCGTCACATTTGTTCGGTTTTTTTTCGGCATTAGCACCTGAAGCCGTTAATAGTATAAAAGTATATAAAAATAATTTTCCGATAAAATACGGCGGCAGACTGTCCTCGTTAATAGACATAAAAACAAAAGACGGAAATATGAACAATCTCGGCTTCTCGGTTATTACGGGTCCGTTAACGGGAACTTATATCATTGACGGTCCTGTTAAGAAAAAAAGAAGCTCGTTTTTAATAACCTTGAGAGATTCTCATTTAAATTGGATTTGGAAAAACACTTTACCGAGTTTAGATGTTAATTTTTATGATTTTCATTTTAAATTTAATCAAGTTTTGAATAAAAAAAATCGTTTGTATCTTTCTCTTTTTACCG
Source organism: uncultured Chlorobiota bacterium (assembly GCA_947311125.1). Lineage (GTDB taxonomy): Bacteria > Bacteroidota > Bacteroidia > Bacteroidales > JAADGE01 > JAADGE01. The sequence continues at coordinate 2,501 of CAMZKI010000276.1, read as the reverse complement.
GTTCTGATGTTTTAACGGTTGGAGGCAGCAACGGAACGACAACCGGTTTATCTTGGAAAAATAATGCTTTTTCATTGCGTTGGAATCATATATTTTCAGATAAAATATTTTCAAACACTACTTTACATACAAGTAAATATGATTACTTTCTGTTTTATTCACGCAACGATAATAAATACTGGAACTCTTTTATAGGAGATTTAAGTTTAAAAACAGATTTTTCTTATTATCCGGCACCCGATAATAAAATTTTATTCGGCTATAATATTAACACATACTTTTTTAATCCCGGAAATTTAGATGCCGATTATTTCAGCCGTTCCGTATATGCCGGTGACGTTTTAGAAATAGTTATTTATGCGGGAAACGATTACTCCTTAACTGACAGGATAAATATCTTATACGGGTTTCGATACGTAAAATGGAATAATATCGGGCCGACTACAGGCTTCTCTTTTGACGAAAATTATCAAATTACAGATACGGTTAAATACGGAAAAGGAATTTATCATACATATAACGGGCTTGAACCGCAAATTTCTTTAACTTATGCTTTATCAGAATCATTTTTGGCAACACTGTCTTATGACAAAAAAATCCAGTATTTACATCTGTTGTCAAATTCCGTGAGTCCGTTTACGACAATGGATGTTTGGATGCCCTCCGGACCTAATATAAAACCGGAAAAATCTAATCAATATATTTTAGGATTAAGCAAAAAATTCAGCGAATTTGAAACTAACATACAATGCTATTATAAAAGCATAAAAAATCTGACAGAATATAACGAACACGCAGATATGCTTTTAAATCCACTAATTGAGGGTGAAGTCAGGTTTGCCGGGGCAAAAGCATACGGCACAGAGTTTTTATTTGAAAAAAAGAAAGGAAATTTTAACTTTTTGCTTTCTTACACTTTCTCTCGCGTATTTATTCGAGAAACAGAAAATGCGGAAAATTTTACTTACCCTGCCGCTTACGATAAACCGAATAAATTTAATCTGAACTTGTTTTACAAAACCGGAAAAAGATGGACTTTTAATTTAAACTGGGTATATTCTTCAGGTATGCGATTTAGTTCTCCTGCAGGTTTTTATTATTACAGAGGCTACTCTGTCCCTATTTATACCGATAAAAATAACGATAAGCTTCCCGATTATCACAGATTGGATATTTCAGCAAATTTACAATTGAACAAAAATAAAAATGCACGTTTTCGGCATAGTATTTTATTTGCTGTGTTTAATTTGTATAACAGGCAAAACGCTGTTGCGGTAAACTTTAATAAAATTGAAGCGGATAACGGAAAATTTTATGTTCCTTCAAATTTTGTTTATGATAATGAAATTGTTACTACCGAAAAATCACTGTCCGGAATATTTCCGTCAATAACATACAGTTTAAAATTCAGATAACTATGTATGCTCTTAAGCTAAAATATTATTTTATTATTTCAGGATTTGTCATTTCCTTTCTTACTTCTTGTGAAAAGAGTATAAAATTTGATTTTACTCCGGATAATAAAGAGTTTTTGATTGTGGACGGTATTATAACAAATGAATATAAGAATCAGGAAATTTATTTATCCGAATTTGTTAAAACTCTTAATCAAAGTCCTGTTTTAGTCTCCGGAGCAGAAGTCAGTGTTTCTGACGGAGAAAAAAACTATTCATTCTCGGAGCAAACTCCCGGAACTTATGTTTCCGATGAAAAATTCAGAGCAGTAATTAATAAACTGTTTTTTTTGCACATTAATTTTGAAGGAAAAACTTATACGGCAGAAGCCCGCTCTATACCTGTTTTATCATATAATTCTTTAACTTTAGAACAATATAACGATACTCTTTATTATATTTCAAATCAAAAAGCAGAATTCAGTCCTGACGAAGCTGCAATGTACGAGGTAAGTGCAGACAATTATTATTCTCCTGATTTTGAAAATTATAAAGGAGAGGTAAAAATGTATTTTTATGTGTTAAAAACAATTGATGTCGGAGAAATTTTCCCGCCTCAGCAACAACTCATTTTATTTCCGAAAGGAACAGAGATAAACATAAAAAAATACTCTTTAAGCCCTGAACACGAAAAATTTATTCGTTCACTTCTTCTTGAAACACAATGGAGCGGAGGAAATTTTGATACAGAGAAAGATAATGTTTATACAAATCTGAGTGAAGGTGCTTTCGGCTTTTTTGCCGCATCAAATATTATTTCCGATTCCGTTATCCTTAAATAGCTTATGTTATAAGGTGTTGTTTGTTAGTATTTTATTAAATATCTTGAAAAAAATCCGTTTTCTTTCAGGGTAAACTTTATTTGTGGTGTATTATATTCGAAAGCGAGAATAAAATCGCATTAATTAAAATATTCAGTATTAACTTAAAATTAAACTGATTTTTTTCATTTTTTTAAATTTAAGTTAATACTGAATATTTTAATTAATGCGATTTTATTCTCGCTTTCGAATATAATACACCACAAATAAAGTTTACCCTGAAAGA
>CAMZKI010000275.1 GCA_947311125.1 uncultured Chlorobiota bacterium | reverse complement strand
GTGCTTTATTTTTTGGCGATATTATTAATATCCGGTATTTTTTCCTGTAAAATATTTACTCCTCGCAACAATGCCGGAAATAAAAGTGCTTCTGCAGAAAAAATAATATTTCCTTCTCCGCCGGATACTGCCAGAATACAATTTTTAACACACATATCTTCATCTGATAACATATCCGGAAAACAATCAAAGTTTAATAAATTTATTTTCGGAGAAGAAGAACCTAAATTAATTATAAAACCTTCCGGAGTTTTTATGAGATTCGGAAAAATTTATGTTTGCGATATAGGTTATAAAGGACTTGAAATAATAGACCTGGAAAAAAAACAGTTTAGCTATTTTAAGCCCGGAGGAGTGGGTGTATTAAAATTACCTTTAGGTTGTTATGTTGATGAATAAGGTAAGCTGTATGTTGCCGACGGCAAAAGACGACAAATAGTAATTTTTGATAAAGACGGAAAATACCTTGACAGCTTCGGAGAAACCGGAAACTATAAACCTACGGGTGTTTTTGTTTCTGACAATAAAATTTGGGTTACAAACGTAAAAAATCACGCCGTACATGTTTATGACATGAAAGATAATAAGTTATTATTTAAATTTCCGGATACGGAATTCGGCGAAAAAGGTTATTTAAACCAACCTACAACTCTTTGGGTTACAAACGACAAAGTATATGTTTCAGATTTCGGAGACTTTAAGATAAAAATTTACGATAAAAAAGGAAACTATATGGAATCTGTAGGTTCTTACGGCAAGCTGCCCGGGCAGTTTACTCGTCCTAAAGGGGTTGCTGTTGACAGAAGCGATAATTTGTTTGTTGTTGACGCAGCATTTGAAAATGTTCAAATTTTTGATAAAAAGAACAGATTGTTGATGCACTTCGGCGGCTCTTACAAAGGTCCGGGGTTTATGTCCTTACCTATAGGAATTGCAATCAACTATGAAGATTCAAAATATTTTGAAAAATACGTTGATTCTGATTATGAACTAAAATACATTATTCTTGTAACAAACCAGTACAGTCCTGAAAAGTTAAATGTTTACGGACGTATAGAAATGAAAAAATAGAAGTGGCATTATCTGAAGCCTTATGCAAAAGTATAAAAACATACTCCGTCTGGTTATTCTCTTAGTGCTGTTTACGGCGGCCTGTTCTCCTGAATCTCGTTATAAAGTATTGTCTTTTATATTTGACGGTGTTCCTGAGCCTGATTTTTCCGATAATATTGCAGCAAACGATTCTGTTTTGACAAGTGACAGCACAAATATTCTTAACATTGCCGAAAATAACAAAACAAAAATTTTCTTTCATCAGCCCTATCTTGACAAAGACTGCAATTCTTGTCACAGTAATAATAATATGGGACAAAAGATTAAAACTCAACCCGAATTGTGTTACACGTGTCACGAGAACTTTGAAGATGAATATGCCGTAATACACGGACCGGTTGCCGGCGGATATTGTACGGATTGTCACGACCCTCACAAATCAAAATTTCCGGAACTTATGCTGAGAGAAGGAAAAGATATTTGTTTAAAATGTCATGACCCTCAAATAGTTGAAAGCGACATACACTCATTGGTCGAAATAAACGATTGTGTTTCATGCCATAATCCGCACGGTGAAGAGAATCCATTTCTCCTGAAAAAAGGTTCATGCTATGTATGTCATGATAATTTTTCAGAGAAATATAAATATCTGCACGGACCGGTTGCCGGCGGATTTTGTAACTCATGTCATGACACGCACAGTTCTGAATCAGAATATAAACTGTTGCTGACAGGACAAAAACTTTGTTATAAATGCCACACAGAAAAGGCAGTTTTAGGAAATGAAAATCATGAAGGAATAGACGATGTTAACTGTACGGAATGTCATAATCCGCACGGCGGAGATGATAAATATTTGTTTAACTGATAAATAAAACAGCTTTGAAAAGAGTTTTTGCCGTAATATTAATTTTAATGTGCTTCGAAACAGGTTTTTCGCAAGAAAGAACATTCTTTGCTTCCGACAGAAACTTCTTTTGGGTTCCGCTTTCGTATTCGGGAGAATTCAGGACATATGCACATTTCAGAAAACGGGATATTATAGCCAGTTATTTAACCGATACTTATACAGGTTCGCGCTTTTCGGTAGGAGGTATTGTACGCTCCGAAAGCTATATTTGGCATCCTAATTTTCTTTTATTAAACCTCGAGGCCGAATATAATCCTGATTTTATAAAAGATAAATTTATTACTATCCCGGATTTATATGAAAACAGAACCCTGAAAAGGTTCAGTATCAAAACAACACTGTTTAACAACAAAGTAATTTCCGTAAATACAAATGCCGATTTCAGTCAGACATACAGTAACAGAGAAAATCTGACGAACATAAGAACAGACGTTAAACAAGTAGGAAGTGCCTTGAGTTTTTTAAACAGTAAACTTCCGGTAAATTTAAGTTTTAATAAAACAAAGTGGAAGCAAGAAGAAACCGAAACGGGCAGAGTCTCAAATATGGACAGACTGAATTTTGCGGCAAGAACATCGAAATCATTCTATTCAAATGACAAACATGACTTAACATATCTGCATGATAAT
>CAMZKI010000274.1 GCA_947311125.1 uncultured Chlorobiota bacterium | reverse complement strand
TTTAAACTTTTTCAGTTTTGTAAATGTTTCTTTTGTGCCTCTTAGTCTTAATTTTGCTTTCTCATTAAACAGAGATACTATTTTTATTACCGCTGAATATAAAAATATACCAATTGTATATATAAATCTCATAATCAATGAAAAAAAGCTTGCCGAAGCAAGCCCTTATCTGTTAAGTTTATAAAATATTAAAATGATGAATTATCAGAAGGTTTGTCAAGCACAACAACTGTAATACATCCTCTGTTTATCTTTTTTTGTTTTTTGATATTAGGGTCGGGACTTTCTTCCTGCGGAACCGGCAGAACTTCAATTATAATTTTTAAAGTTGTGGAAGTAACAGGATAGAAGTCAAAATAAGGATGATGCGATTTTCCGGTATCCTCATCATAATAATCTGCCAAAACACAAGTTCCTTCTTCTCTTGTAGGACTTTCTCCGGGAAGATCTAAAACTGTTTCGTGTGTGCTTTCGTCAATTATCTTAAAGTTTATTCTGTTATTGAAAACTGCTGCGGCATAAAATTTCAAACGGTAATCTTTTCCTTTTGTAAGAGGTAAGATAAATTCATATGTTTGCCCGGTTACACAAACAGCACTACTTGATTGGTCGTTATACTCGTAAGGTGCTTCCGGCTTTCTGTATTTAAAGAAATCCGAACATTTTGACTGAGCATCGGAAAATAACGGAAGCAATAATAAAAGTGTAATAGTGTATATCAATTTAGTTTTCATAATTTCCTTTTTTAATATTTTTAGTACTGATAGTTTTAAACGTTAACACCTGCCAATTTATTTCGGACATCTGCAATTGCCTTTTTTAAATCATTAAATTGCTCTTCTGTCATTACAATTTTTGTAGAACCTCCCACTATAATCTGTCCCGGCTTAGAAGTTTCCGTATCCGGATTTTCAATTTTTATTACCTCCAACTTATCATACACATCTTTAATAGGCTGTAAATCTTTAAGAATATCGGCAATATTTGCATCTCCTTCTCTTTGTTGAAGTGATAAAATTATATTTTCAAAAATATTTTTTTGATCCGCAATAAGCTGAATAATTTCATTATTATCTTCATACTTATTTTGCAGATTTGTTACTATATATAAACTTTCAACCCATCCTCCTGTTGATATAAGCAATAAAGAAGAATTTCTGTCGTTTTCTTCCAGAAATTTTACAATATCGTAATACGTATCATTAGTAACTTTAAGCAAAGAATCTTTATTCTCTATTTTTTTAAACCTGTCAATTAAACTTTCCGTAAAAACAGCCCCCAGCCCGATTTTATCACTTAAACTCTCTACAACTTTAAGATACTCGCCTGCTGTTCCGGTTTGATTAAAAGCTGCAGTATAAGCCAAGTCTGCAGAATAGATACCGAAACCTAATTCCTGCGACTTTGTATCAATATATTTGTCGGCATTTTCTTTTGCATTCAAAACTTTATCGGAATAGCTCAAGTTACCGCTTCTCGTAAAAGAAAACATATCTTTAGGAGAAGGAATTAAATACGTAATTAAGTTATCTTCAGTAATCTCGGTAACATCCGAACTTAGTGAATCCCTTTCGTTTTTAGCGTTATCATTGTCTTCGTTGCAAGCCGAAAACATAAACAACATACCAAACGCAATTATAAATGTGATTAATTTAAAAGGTGCTTTCATATCATATATATTTTTTAAATATTACAGAAACAGAGCATAAAGTTATAAAAAACTTTTTTTATAAAAAAATCAAGTTTTCTATTTTTAAATAATATTGATTTTGTAAAAAGAATAACATCAAACATCGTTCTTTTATATTAAATTTGCATTCCTTAAAATATATAATTATGCATTCTGAACACAATAAAATAATTTCGGACAAGCTGAATGTTTCTTTTAAACAGGTGGAGAATACCGTTAATTTAATCAGCGAAGGTGCAACAATTCCTTTTATAAGCAGATACAGAAAAGAAATGACGGGATCTTTGGATGAAATCAAAATTGCTGAAATAAAAGATTTATCCGAGAAACTTAACGAACTGGAAAAACGCAGAGAAAATATCTTATCTTCGATTGAAAAACAAGGAAAGTTAACAGACGATTTAAAAATAAAGATTGAAGCAACTTACGACTTACAGGAATTAGAGGATTTATACCTTCCGTATAAACAAAAAAAGAAAACAAGAGCCGTAAAAGCCAAAGAAAAAGGCTTAGAACCATTGGCTGTTACTATTTTAAAACAAAATATAAACGATATTGAAAATGAAGCCCTGAAATTTTTAAACAAGAATGTTGAAACTGTTGAAGAAGCATTACAAGGAGCGAAAGATATTATAGCAGAACAAATTAACGAAGACAAAAGAGCACGTGATGCCGTAAGGCGAGAATTTAAATATACGGCAAAAGTTTATTCCAAATTAATAAAAAGCAAAATAGAGGAGGCCGCAAAATATGAAGACTATTTCGATTTTGAAGAGCCGCTTAATAAAATCCCTTCTCACAGACTGCTCGCTGTTTTAAGAGGTGCAAACGAAGGTTTTTTACGAGTCAAAATTCAGCCTGATGAAAATAAAGCATTAGAAAAACTTGACAGAATTTTCCTTAAAGGAGATACCGATGCAACGGCATTTGTGCAAGACGCAATCGATGATGCATATAAAAGACTTTTGCTGCCTTCCGTCGAAAACGAATTTACAAAAATTGCAAAAGAAAAGGCTGATGCTCAAGCTATAAAAGTTTTTGCCGATAACCTCAGGCAACTCCTTCTGGCTCCGCCGCTCGGAGAACAGCGAATTTTAGCAATAGACCCCGGATACAGAACCGGATGCAAAGTTGTATGTCTTGACGAACACGGTAATTTATTGCATAATGAAACCGTTTACCCTCATCCTCCTCAAAAAGAAACCTTTCAGGCAGCAAAAAAAATATCTTCATTGGTAAGCACATATAAAATTGATGCCGTAGCAATAGGCAACGGAACGGCAAGCAGAGAAACAGAGCAATTTGTTAAACAAAAAATCAGATTTGATAAAGACGTAAAAGTTTTTGTTGTAAGCGAAGACGGAGCATCTGTTTATTCGGCTTCCAAAATTGCACGCGAAGAATTTCCCGATTATGACGTTACGGTAAGAGGTGCCGTTTCTATAGGAAGACGCTTAGCCGACCCGCTTGCCGAATTGGTAAAAATAGACCCTAAATCAATAGGCGTAGGTCAATATCAGCACGATGTCGACCAAAAAGAACTCCAAAAAAGCCTTGATTATGTTGTTGAAAGCTGTGTAAATGCTGTTGGTGCCGAACTTAATACTGCAAGTAAGCATCTTTTGACATATGTTTCAGGTCTGGGCGAGCAACTTGCCCGAAACATTGTTGATTACAGAACAGAAAACGGCTCGTTTAAATCAAGAAAAGAACTTAAAAAAGTTAAGCGTTTGGGAGATAAAGCATTTGAACAATCTGCCGGCTTTTTGAGGATAAGAAATGCCGAAAATCCTCTTGACAATACGGCTGTTCATCCCGAAAGCTACCATATTGTCGAAAAAATGGCAAAAGATAACAATGTTTCTCTTGAAGAATTTATAAAATCATCAGATATACGAAAAAAAGTAAACCTGAAAAATTATATCAGCGATAACGTAGGTATGCCTACACTAACCGATATTATGAAAGAGCTTGAAAAACCGGGAAGAGACCCGAGGCAGCAGGCAAAGGTATTTGAATTTTCAAAAGACGTTTTTTCGATTGACGATTTAAAAATCGGAATGATACTGCCGGGAATTGTTACGAATATAACAAATTTCGGTGCTTTTGTCGATATAGGCGTAAAACAGGACGGACTTGTTCACATATCTAACATAAAAAATGAATTTATAAAAAATCCGGCTGACGTTTTAAAACTTCACCAACACGTAAAAGTAAAAGTTATAAGCATAGATACGGTTAAAAAACGTATAGGGCTGAGTATGAAAGATGTTTAAAAATCAAAAACTTACAATGAATAATCAGCATAAAATAACAATATATTACAACGACAGAGAAATAATTCTTTGGAAAAACTCTCCGGAGTTTGAAAAATTGGTTGAAAATTTAAAAATCGACGAGCCCTTTGTCCATAAATGCTCAGACCGTATGTTTAATATTCTCGATGTTTTTTTTGACAATCCGAATATTGAAAATATCAGTTTTGAGTATCCCGATTTAAACAAATTATTTTACGATTTTAAATCTCATTTTAAATACATTGAGGCTGCCGGCGGCTTAGTAAAAAATAAAAACAATGAACTTTTGGTTATTCATCGTTTCGATATTCCGGATTTACCCAAAGGAAAAATTGAACCGGACGAAAATCCGAAAAAAGCTGCAATAAGAGAAGTTGAAGAAGAATGCGGTATTACGGGTTTAAAAATAATTGCGGAGGCAGAGCCTTCTTATCATATTTATTTCAACAAAGGCAAAAGAATTCTGAAAAAAACCTTATGGTTTCGTATGATTTACTCCGGTAATGAAGCCCTTGTTCCGCAAACTGAAGAAAACATCACAAAAGCAGAATGGTGCAATGCCGAAAAACTAAAAGAATACAGAAATAAAACATATAAAAGCCTGAGAAAATATTTTCAGATATACAACTGAGATTATCAGTCTTTAACAAAATTTATACTGCAACAAGAACTGCATTTCTTCTCACCGGGAAGAATTTCGGCACCGCAAACCGAACAGGTTAAAACATCTTTTTTCGCTTTTTTTTCTTTTATAAGCATAATTCCGCACTCGGGACAAAAATCCTCTTCCTCATCAACAGGAGAACTGCAATAATCACAATACATTTTTTATCTTATTATTTATGAAATCCTATTTCAAATCCTATCATTAATCTCGGCAGTTCGTCGGCACTTACGGTATTTTTGTAATCTTGCGTAAACATATCGGACATCCTGTACTTCGAGAACAAAACAACTCGTCCGTATCCTGCACGAAACTCTGCTCCGTAATTAATTTTCTCTAAATAATTTAAATCTTTTTCACTGCCTGTAAAAGTAGAATATCCGTCTGTATCAGAACTATTTATAAAATTTTTGTACTGCCTCGAATCCGAAAAATCCCAATCGCCGTAAGCACCTATATCAACATAATTCCCTACGGGGCTTTTTTTATTTTTACCGAAATTAAACCGGATAAAAATATCTGCTCCCAAAATGTTTATTTACAATTTTTCTTTATCATAAATATTAGAAGTAGGAATTTTTTTATCCTCATTTTGCTTGAAATGCCAAACTTTATAAGTATAGTTTAACCCTGCTCCTACGGCAAAAAAGTTTGCAATTTTCAGCTTGTATCTTACCCCGTAAGAAAAAGTGTGTGATTTTCCGTAAAAAATATCGGCATCAGTGCCTTCCGAAGGCGGAACAGCAAACATAAAGTTGAAATATGCGTGCACAAAATGAGTTTTGTCGGGTCCGTAAGATATTTCTTTTTTAACAGAAACAGAATCTGTTTGAGCCGTTGCAAAATTTCCTGCAATCAAGAATATTATAATTATTTTTATTGTTTTCATATACTTTGTTTTTGCCGTAATAATTTTACTTAAGCGGTCTTTTCTTTATCATTCCGCCTTTTGCGTCTTTTATGCTGTGCATAACAATAAACGCGTTTTTATCAATTTTATCTAATTCGGTATGCAATTTTGCCAACTCCAATCTTGTTATTAAAGTATATACAATTTCTGTTTCTTTCATTGTATGACCTCTTTTTCCGTTGTATATAGTGCATCCTCTTCCCATTTTTTCTATTATTGCCGTTCTTATCTCATCACTTTTATCAGAAATAATCGTTACGCCTACATACTCTTCAATACCCGATACTACAAAATCAACGGTTTTTGATGCGGCTAAGTATGTCAGCATTGCATATAATGAAATTTCAACGGTAAAAACGTAAGCGGCAACACCGAAAATCATAACATTAAATATCAGGATAATATCTCCTATCGTAAGAGATGTTTTTCGGCTTAAGAAAACTGCGAGAACTTCTGTTCCGTCAATTACCGAGCCTCCGCGAATAGCCAAACCGATACCTAACCCCAGAAAAAAACCTCCGAATACGGCTATCAGAAGCTTATCTTCCGTTACAACGGGAAAAGGAATAAACTGTACCGTAACCGCAAGTAAAATTATGGCAATAATACTTCTTACGGCAAATTGTTTACCAATTGAGTACCTGCCCATTATTAAGAACGGGATATTTACGGCAACTATTAAAACAGAAAGCGGAATCAGGGTTAATTTTGTCAGAATTAGAGATATTCCCATTGCTCCGCCGTCTAAAAACATATTAGGCAGCAAAAACCCCTTTAATCCGAAACCGGCAGCCAATACGCCTAAGATAATAAGAAAGCTGTCCTTGATTATATGTCTTATCTCAACTCGCTCATTTTCTATCGCTTTTTCGTAATTCAACGACTTAACTTTTTTATTCTTAAATTTACGTTTCAGAATTTCGTTGAGTATGTATTGTAATATAAATTTCACTTATTTTGTTTTCCTTTTTTTAACGATGTAATAAAATTTTTAGGAACATTACGGTAAGCATTTTTTTATCATTTGCCATGTATTTTCAATATCATTATCCAATCCGACAGAAAAACGAACAAGCCCCGGTGACATACCCATTTCTTTTTGTATATCTTCCGGTATTTCAGACGAAGTGCTGCTGCCGGAATTACTGAACAGTGTTCTGAAATATCCCAGACTTACGGCGAGATAGCCTACTCCTTCTTTTTCGGCTTTTTCCATAAAATTATATGATTTCTCGACTGTTTCAAGGTCTATTGCTATCATACCTCCGTAGCCGTATTCTCGGTTAAGCATTGATGTAAGCAGTTCATATTGAGGGTGATTTTTCAATCCCGGATATATAACTCTGATATCTGTTTCGTTTGTAAATTTACCTGCCAGATACTGTGCATTTTTACTGTGCTGCTTCATTCTTATATGCAATGTGTACAGATTTTTTAAAATATTTGAAGAGCGTAAAGGGTCTAAAACAGGACCTAACAGCATTGCAGTTCCCGTATTCAAATCTATAAGAGAATTTATAAATTCTTCACTGCCGCAAACAGCACCTGCAACACAGTCGTTTTTTCCGTTAATGAATTTTGTCATACTGTAAACAACTATATCTGCTCCGAACTTATACGGCGAAATCATCATCGGAGAGAAAGTGTTATCAACGATAAGTTTAGCTCCGCATTCTTTTGCAATTTCAGACATTGCTTTAATATCTGAAACCTGAAGCAACGGATTTGAGATTGTTTCGGTATAGATTACTTTGGTATTAGGGCGAACAGCTTTTTTTATAGCCTCTAAGTCTGTAGGTATTATAAAACTTACGTCAATATTGAATTTTTGCAGATAATATTTAAGAAATGCAAATGTTCCTCCGTATGTTGTAACAGAAGATATAATATGGTCGCCGGTGTTACAGACCTGCAATAAGGCTGATGTAATTGCAGCCATACCCGATGCCGTAACCCATGCAGATTCTGTGCCTTCCATAGCCGCTAAAGCATCAGACAGGTATTTATTGCTCGGATTCCAGTGTCTTGAATACAGAAAACAGCCTTCTGCCTCTCCTTTAAATGTATCAACCATTGTGTCGGCTTGCAGGAAAGTATAAGTTGCCGAATCGGTTATTGAAGGATTAACGCCTCCGAATTCTCCGAATTGTTGCAACTTGTTTAATTCTGTAGCAGGGTCAAAATGTTTCATGATTTTTTAATATTTAGTTTCTTTAATATTTTTTTGAATTTATTTTCATCTTGTATCAAGTCAAATTCATCATAGTATCCTTGTCCGTAACCGTAGCCGTAGCCGTAACCGTAGCCGTGACTGTAGCCGTAACCTTTTCTTATCTGAACATCGTTAAGTATTATTCCGATATTTTTGAGATTTGCCTCTTGTTTTGCATCCTCAAGAAGTTTAATTACATTTTTGGACGAATATGATTGCCTCATAACATAAAGGTATGCATCGGCAATTTCGTTAAGTAATAAAGCATCGGTAACTACGGCAATAGGCGGCGTATCAACAATAATATAATCAAATTCTTTTGTTGCTTTGTCAAAAAATTGTTTCATTCTTTCGGATTCTATCAATTCTGCCGGGTTCGGAGGAATTGGTCCTGACAGTGCTATAGAGAGATGATTTACCGAACTTTTCTGCACTACGTCTTCGTAATTGCACTGTCCTGCAAGATAAACACTTATGCCGTAATTATTGTTATATGCAAAATCATTTTGAAGTTTCGGCTTTCTTAAATCAAGCCCTACCAGCAGTGTCTTTTTTTCGGACAGGGCTATAACACAAGCCAAGTTAACGGAAATAAAAGATTTTCCTTCGCCGCTAACGGAAGAAGTTACGGCAATTATTTTTTTATCTTTTCCTTTAAGAACAAATTGCAAATTAGTCCTTACGGCTCTGAATGCTTCTGTAATAGGGGCTTTAGGATGTTTGGCCGCAGGAAGTTTTGTTTTTGTATTATTTTTTCCTATTGTCCCGTAAACAGGTATTTTAGTTCTGCTTTCAATGTCTGCCTTATCTTCAATTTTGTTATTAAAAAATTCAATAATAACAATTATTAAAACAGGAATTATAAGCCCGAAAAGAATACTTTTTTTCATATTACCGGCAGTATCAGGCGATTTCTTAACGGCATTTTCGGGACGTGCAGGGTCTAACATTTTTGTATCGGCTTTATTAGAGGCTTGTGTTATTGCAGCCTCTGTTCTTCGCCTAAGCAAAAGTGTGTATATCTCATCGTTTATATTAAATTTTCTCTTAATATTTATAATTTGTCTTTCTGAAACAGGAAGCCTGTTAATGTCAGAGTTAACTTTTGTTATATTTTCTTTTACTGTTTTTAATTCGTTCTCGGTAACTTCTATATTTTTTTGTGCGTGTATATTTATTTGGTTCTGAATATTTCGTATCTGTATGTCTAATTTTTCTGAAACCGGAATATCACTTCTTACACTGAAGTCCAACTCATCGCGCTTGGTAATTGCATCGGATAATTTTTCAATATAACTTAAAAGAACAGGGTCGTTTATTCCCATAACAGTAGGAGCCGTAAGAGATGTTACGGGTTTGTTACCCTCAAATTGTTTTTTAACGTATTTATAATAGCTTAATTTCTTTTTTTGCGTTTCGGCATATTTTTGCAGTTCGGTAAGTTTTGTGAGCAATAACATTCCTTCATTACTTATGTCTACAGACTTATTTTTTTGTTTAAACAATTGCATACTGTTTTCTGTTACCCTCAATGAATCTGACACGCTTGCAAGCTGTTTGTCTATAAATTTAATTATGCTTTTTGCTTTTTGGTTCTTTTCTTCCAGCCCTTTTCGAATGTAAACCTCTATAAGTTTATTGAGATAATCGGCATCTTTTTGAGGTACGCTTCCTACCATCCATAACCACAAAATAGAACTGCCTTCAGGGCTTACTTCTATCTTCAATCTGGATAAATAGCCTTGCACTATACCGTTAATCGTATTTTTGACAAAAAAATATTTATTCCCTATAATTGACGGGTCATAAGACAGTGAATCTCTGTAAGTAATATTAAAAGAAAACTCTTTGTACTTAAATTGTTCTCCTATTTTTATAACTTTTTCAAATTCAAAAGGTTCTATTATTATTTTAACTTCATTTCTTGACTGAAAAATAACATATACCGGAACACCGTTATATTGCCTGGAGGTTGTATCAAGGTTAACAACAAATGGAGATTTATTATATATTTCATATTCTTTTTTAAACCTCTCGTCTCTGAAATAAGAGATTTCAAAATCCAATTCTTCAACAGCTTCTTTACTCATAGAATATGATCTCAATATCCCTATTTGAGTATCAATATTTTTTCTTTTTGAAAAAAGTGTTAAACCTCCGGCAGCTTCCTCTTCATTACTTTCATTTTTCAGCATAACGGTAGCGTGAAGTCCGTATGTGGGAACGGTATGCTTATTTATCCATTTTGCTGCAAAAACAGAAATTATAACCGATAAGACAAAGAGATACCAATATGAGAGTGCTTTAAAAAGATATTTTTTTATCTCTAATCCCTTGCTTCCGCTATCTTCCGTATTATTATATGCTTCCGTCATCGCATCATCTTTTTAGTTATTTTTATTTTCCGAAAAGGCTTATTATGAGTGCTGTCGTGCTTAAAGCAGAAGATACGGCAGAAAAGA
>CAMZKI010000273.1 GCA_947311125.1 uncultured Chlorobiota bacterium | reverse complement strand
TAAATCATTAAATACTCTTACTGAAGTATGTATTGATATTTGATCAATCAAAATTTATAATATACAGTAAATAGTGTCAGAAATAATCTGTGATATGCTAAAATGAATATAAAATATGAATATTCTGCTTTTCGTTCCTGTAATTAGCCTATAAAAGAAAATCCACCCCCACCACCTAAAAAAGAAAAAAACAAAAGAAAAAAAAAAAAGAGCTTGCCGTTCAATATCCGGAAATTGAGAAATTTGCTTTTGCAAAAAGTATAGAATTAAATGATTCTGCAAAATATGATACATTTCCCGTAATTATGGTAAAGTGGAAACAGGGATATTATAACTCTCACATAAGAAAAAAAACAAAAACGCTGCAGGATTGGCTTAAAATAAGACTTAACCTGGATACATTAAGAATTGTAAAATACTAATCAATATGCAACAATATTTAAACCTTCTGGACAGAGTTTTGACAGAAGGCATAAAAAAAGAAGACAGAACCGGAACCGGAACAATCAGTGTTTTCGGGCATCAAATGCGATTTAATTTGCAAGACGGATTTCCGCTTATTACCACAAAAAAAATACATTTAAAGTCCGTAATACACGAATTGCTTTGGTTTATTAAAGGTTCGACAAATGTTAAATATTTGCAGAAAAACGATGTCAGAATTTGGAATGAATGGGCAGACCCCGACGGAGAACTCGGAAGGATATACGGCTACCAGTGGCGTTCGTGGACTGCCGAAAACGGAAAAAACATCGACCAATTGGCAAACGTAATTAAACAACTGAAAGAGAATCCGAATTCCAGAAGGCACATTGTGAGTGCCTGGAACGTGGGCGATTTAGATAAAATGAATTTGCCGCCTTGCCATATACTGTTTCAATTTTATGTCGCAGACGGGAAATTGTCATGCCAGCTATATCAACGCAGTGCAGATATTTTTCTCGGTGTTCCGTTTAATATTGCATCCTATGCCCTTCTGGTTATGATGGTTGCACAAGAAACAGGTTACGAGCCCGGCGACTTTATTCATACTTTAGGTGATGCCCATATTTACTTGAATCACATGGAACAAGTAAAACTTCAATTGTCCAGAAAACCGAAAAGCCTTCCGAAAATGATTTTAAATCCGGAAGTTAAAACTGTCTTCGATTTCAAATACGAAGATTTTACACTTAAAAATTATAATCCGCACCCGCATATAAAGGGAGCAATATCTGTATAACATATGACAATATCAATTATAGCCGCTGTTGCCGAGAACAATGTTATCGGAAATAACAACAAATTAATTTGGCATATTTCGGAAGACCTTAAACGATTTAAAAAACTTACAACCGGGCATTCCGTTGTTATGGGCAGAAAAACTTATGAATCGTTGCCGTTTAAACCCTTGCCGAAAAGAAAAAATATTGTTATAAGTTCACAAAAGGATTTAAAATTTGAAGGAGCCGTTATTGTAAATTCCGTAAAGGAGGCTCTTGAGGAATGTAAAAACGAAGAGGAAATTTTCATTTGCGGCGGTGCCGAAATTTACAAATTATTTTTGCCCGTTGCCGACAAACTTTATATTACAAAAGTGCATAAATCTTTTGAAGGAGATACTTTTTTTCCGGAACCGGATTTATCAGAGTGGAAGATCGGGTATAAGTCAGAAAAATTTTTCGATGAAAAATCTGATTTGCATTATACTTTTTCAGATTTTTTAAGAAATAAAAGGGAGCAGCTTTAAGCTTTACTTCCCCTTTTCTTTATTTTTACTGTTAGTTATTCCAAAGTAACCGTCATTATCGGAAGCTCCATATGCCACTTTGTAGGATTTACAGGATCTAAATCTCCGGCTCCGAATGCTCCGCTGCTGTCTTTGTCTTCAAATTGCCAGCAGTTATTAACATTAAAATCCAAAATAATATTTTCTCCGCCGTTATCAATTAAAGAAAACTCTATTGTTGTTTCATAAACAGGATGAGGAGCATTCATAAACTCTG
The DNA here is from genome assembly GCA_947311125.1 of uncultured Chlorobiota bacterium. Classification (GTDB taxonomy): domain Bacteria; phylum Bacteroidota; class Bacteroidia; order Bacteroidales; family JAADGE01; genus JAADGE01. The sequence goes on along the minus strand of CAMZKI010000273.1, from coordinate 12,072 downwards.
TATCGCCGAAAGGTCCGTAATTATCTCCCGGTTTTCCTGCAAAATCAAACCAAACATTTCCCTCTCCCAGTCCGTCTCCGTCCTCATCATTCGTATATGCTGCTGTTCTGGGAGCAACAGGCGACATATCCGGATCTTGCCCGTTACCGAGCAGCCAGCCTTCTTCTGTTCCCGCATCAGAGATTTGTGTCATATCTCCGGATTGATGCAATCCGCCCTCTGTTTCTGCATCATCAGATAAATAAATTCTAATATTTCTCGGTTCATTTCCGCTGCTTGCCGTTATATTCAACTTCATTTGCAAGTAGTAAATTTCAATTTTAACGGAAGAGTAGCTGCCGTCCGGAACAGTTGTTCCCTGCATTAAAGAACGGGTGGTGTTTGTGTCCGTAAAATCAAAGACCAATGATGAGCTTAAATCACTTTTGCTGAATACTCCAAAGTCCGAGGTTCCGTTATCCCCGATAAGAGTTACGCTTTTTAACGCAACAATATAATCTTCGGGTGTTTGTTTTGTCATATCAATTTTAGCTGCATTTACGGGCGTGCTGAAATCTACTCTCAGTTTAACATCTTTTACACTCTTAAAAGTGTCTTTTTTACATGCTGATGCAAATAACAATGCAAACAACACGAAAGTAATTTTAAGTTTTGTTTTCATATTGTAAATATTTTAAAATTAAAATAATAAAGGTAGGAAAAAAAACGCTGCTTTTTTATTTTATGTTTTTTAACATTAAACCCTTCTGTATTTAAACAGTCACTATACAGAAACAAGTAATTTCTCATAATCAAACGTTAAAAAGACCTGTTTTTTTCAGATACGGGTCTTTTTTATAAAAATTGCCGTATATATGAGATTTATTTTAGGAACAAACATATATTTTTTATTTTTGAACAAATTTTATTCAGATGAATTTCAAAGAAAGGGTTGATAAGTACAAAAAAAAACCTCTGAGGTCTAAAATCTCGGATGTCATTTTTATTATTTTCATTATTGCGATGCTGATACCGTCCGGAAGGTTGGCAATAGGCGGATTTGTTAATCGTATAAAAGCAATGATTATTCAACCCTCTGTTAACACGGGAAAAGAAATAGTAACGCTTAAAGACGCTGATTATAACTGGCAAATTTCAGATATTAACGGCAAACCCGTAAATTTTTCCGAATTCAGAAATAAAGTTATTTTTCTGAACTTTTGGGCAACATGGAGTCCGCCTTGTGTCGGAGAGATGCCTGCAATTCAGGATTTATATAATTCTTTTAAAAATGAAGAAGGTGTCAGTTTTCTTCTTGTTACAAATGACTCTCCGGATAAAGTAAGGGAATTTCTAAAAAAAAGAGACTATAATTTTCCTGTTTATATTTACTCTTACAACCCGCCGGATATTTTTAAATCTTCGGTAATACCCACAACTTTTATTATATCAAAAGACGGTAAAATATTAGTAAAAGAAACCGGAGCAGCAAACTGGAACGGAACCGGAATACAAGACCTCATTAAAAAATTGATTAAAAAATAATTATTTTTATTTACTAACTAAAAATTATATTAAAATGAAAAAAATATTATTAGCAGCAATGGTTATTTTTTTAGCCGGGAATATGCAGGCACAGCGTATTAAACTTGTTGACGGAAATTTAAAATTCCTGAAAGGCGTAAAAGATTTAAATTTACAATACACTTATGACAATATGAAAGTAGGCAAATATTCCGAAGCTGATTATGTTGCCAAAAAAACCGAAGAATACAATAAAAAAGAAGCCGGCAGGGGCGACAAATGGGCAAAAATGTGGGTTGAAGACCGAGAAACCCGATTTGAGCCGAAATTTGAAGAGCTTTTTAACAAATATCTTGAAAAATATGATGCAATTGCCGAGCAAAACAATAAGGATGCCGAATACACTCTTATTCTGCATACTTATTTTACAGAACCCGGATATTATATCGGTATTTCTTCCGCACCTGCATCAATTAATTGTGAAGCGCTATTCGTTAAAACTTCCGACCCTAAAACAATTTTGGCAAAAATTGACATAAAAAAAGCACCTGGAAGGTCAGGTGCCGGCTGGGATACGGGAGAGCGTATAAAAGAAGCTTATGCTAAAACAGGAAAAGAGCTCGCAAAATTCTTAATTAAAAATAAGTGTTTTAAATAAGCCTTTTTTAAAGAATAAACGGTCAATGTTAAAGTTGACCGTTTTCTATTCTTGCAACAATCTCTTCAATCCACTTATCTGTTCCGTCAGGGTCATATTCATACTTTAAATTTGTTTGAAATATTCTTGCAACCCCCTGCCAAAAAAATGCAGACACACCGCCTTTAAAATGCTTTACAAGCTCATATGTGGTGTGGCTGGTTTCTCTGTCTACCAGTTTTATCAAAATTCTTCCCTGCGAATAAGTCATATTTCTTATATCATCTTCAAATTCTCTTTTAAGTTCTTGTTCTTTTTCGTTAATATACCTCTTTCGTTCACGATTATTTTCCATATGCCGCAATACAAATTCTGATTCAATAAAAATACGTTTTATTATTTGCGAATACGGATAAACTTTTTTAACGTTTTTTACCAGCCGGTAATACCTTTTTCGTTCTCTGTTATTTTTAAAAACTCTGGGAGGAAAGATTACGACAGGGCTCATTTGAACATTGAACGTAGTATCTCCTTCCGGAGAAATTCTTACCTCCAAAATTCCGCCTCCTTCATTTTTAATTTTATCAAGAATCTCTATAGCATTCGGTTTTTTTTGGGAAAAGCCGGCAATTCCGATAAAAATAAATACTATTGTTAGCAGGTTTCGCATTTTTATTTAAACGAAAAAATTTAAGATAAAATTACATTATTTTTTTTAATGACAATAAACATTATCTTATAAAACAGGTTTTCAACCCGAGAGTTTCAATTTAATTCTTATTTTTGCCCGTAAATTTTGAAAAATATAGTTATGAAAGCATACGTATTCCCCGGGCAAGGGGCACAATTTGTCGGAATGGGCAAGGATTTATACGAAAAATCGGAACTTGCAAAAGAAATGTTTGAAAAAGCTAATGAAATTCTCGGTTTCAGAATTACAGACTTAATGTTTGAAGGCACGGATGAGGATTTAAAGCAAACAAAAGTAACACAGCCGGCTATTTTCCTTCATTCAGTTATTCTTACGGCTATATTAGGCAGTGATTTTAAGCCGGATATGGTTGCCGGTCATTCTCTCGGAGAATTTTCTGCATTGGTTGCAAATAAGACTCTCTCTTTTGAGGACGGTTTAAAACTTGTTTCGCAAAGAGCCGAAGCAATGCAAAAAGCTTGCGAAGCAGAACCTTCAACAATGGCTGCAGTTTTAGGAATGGAAGATGAAAAGGTTGAAGAAATTTGTGCCTCAATTGACGATATCGTTGTTCCGGCAAATTATAATACTGTCGGACAGATTGTTATTTCCGGTTCTGTAAGCGGAATTAATAAAGCAATAGAAAAGCTGACAGAAGCAGGAGCAAAACGGGCAATAAAACTTAATGTCGGCGGAGCTTTTCACTCGCCGTTGATGGAGCCTGCAAGAGAAGAACTTGCGTCTGCAATAGAAAACACTGTTTTCAAGAAACCTATTTGCCCTGTTTATCAAAATGTTACGGCAAAACCAACCACAGATGTTTCTGAAATTAAAAAAAACTTGGTTGCACAACTTACGGCTCCGGTAAAATGGACACAAATAATGAAAAATATGATTGCTGACGGAGCAACGTCTTATATTGAGTCCGGACCGGGCAAAGTTTTGCAGGGATTAATGAAAAAAATTGACAGAAAATTTCCGACATCCGGGGTATAGTTTGAAAAAATTAGTCAGACAGTTGCTTTACCGGGACTGTCTGACTAAAACTTAATTTGTTACCTGAAAATTATTTGTTTCGTTGTTTTATGTCCCCGCCGGAAGAGGTTTTAATTTCTGTTTTTTCAGGGTTTCCGTAAAAGGTAATATCTCCGCCGCTGCTTGCTTCCGCAAAAATTTCTTTACTCACGGAAATTGTAATATCTCCGCCGCTTGATGTTTTTGCAGTTACGATTTCTGCATTTAAATCTTCTGCATCAATATCGGCACCGCTGCTTGATTTCAGATTTGCTGTTTTACATATTCCTTTTAGTTCAATATCTGCACCGCTGCCGGATTCGCAGACTAATTCCGCAACATCTGTTTCTGCTTCAATATTTGCTCCGCTTGAGGCAACAATCTCTAATTTTTCTGATTTTATTACTGTTTTTAACTTTACATCTGCAGCACTTGAGGCTGTTATCTTATTAATTTCGGGCATTGTTACATAAACGTTTTTGGCTTTTACGTTTCCTGTTGTTTCCGAAAAATAAATGTTAAGAACTCCGTTTTTAACTTCAGTTATAAGAAATTCCTGGATATTTTCATCTGCTTCCGAGATAACGGAAATATTGCTTCCCTGTGAAAGATATAAGTTTATTCCGTGCCTGACGTTTATTTCCGTGAAATTTTCGCTCATTTTTCGTTTTTGTTTTACTACATTTCCGTTTCCGTTAATTCCTGAAATATTACAAGATGCAAACACTGTGAAAGCTGCTAAAAAAATTATAAATACCGGTTTTGTTTTCATTTTATATATTATTTTTAAAGTTATTAAATAATCCCGCCTTTTTCTTGTTTTTCGTCTTCAAGTTTTATGTCTTTTTCCGATTTTCTGACAGTTTTTCCTTTGTTTATTCTGAATGTAATTCTAAACATCAGCATATTTTTCAGGATTTCTATATCTTGAATATTTGTTTCAGCGTATGTGCTTGTTCTTATATATGATCCTTGCCGGTAATCAGCTCCGAGGTTTACGGGCAGCATATAGAACAGCATTATGTTAAGCTGTTGTTTTAAGAACGGTTGTTGAACCATAAGTCCCCAGAAATCATTGTTCCACATATTATAACCCTGTGCCGTTATTACTTTTTTCAGATTGTTTTGATATATAATGCCGGCTGTTGTCTTATACTTTTTGTTTACATAAATCAGGTTGCTGCTCATAGTCCAATCATTTACATCATTAATTTTTCCTTCATATGTTATGTTGCTTCGGAAAAAATCGACATTGTTTTGCCAAAATACGGTTTTCCCGAAAGGAACGGTAAGTCCGGCTTTTAATCCGTAGTTTTTATATTTTCCTGCATTATCAAAAGAATATTCAAAAATTCCGTTATCTTTTAAATATCCGGTTTGGCTTATGTAGTTATCCGAAAAATGGTAGTAGGGTTCGACAGAAATAAGTCCGTGCATTACATTAAATCTTGCCGAAATTTTGTGCGTTACGGACGGTTCTAAATAAGGATTTCCTACAGATACCGTTGTTTCATCAAGAAATATTGTGTCCGGGTTTGCCTGTGTTACGGACGGATAGCTGCTTGACGAGCGGTATTTCAGTCTTATATCCAGCATTTTAAACGGTTTTATTTTTATATCTGCGTACGGCTGATAAATAAAATAATTTATTTTTTTTCCTTCAATCTCCGGGGCACTTGTTTCTCCTGCCACTCCAAATTTTACGCCTACTCTTTCGCTGATTTTATAAGAATAATATAAATACAACTGATGCCTTAAGTCTGTTCTCGTAAAATCGCTTTCTCCGAAGTTATATGTATTAATGACTTTTTTCCAGGTGTTTCCGTAGCCTGCCTGAAAGCCTGATTTTTCATTTATCGTATGGTCAAATTCAGCATTTAACTTTGTGTATTTGCTGTCATTTATACCGTTTTGTATACTTTTTAAAATATTATTTTCGTAGTAGTTAATATCATATTCTTCGTTTGTGTAAGAGTATGTAAAATCTATGTTGAGTGTGCTGTTTTTGCTTAAAATTCCTTTGTAAAATACTGTGTTATAATTGCTTTGGTTTGTTGTGTTGTTTGTATATTCGGAGTTAAAGTTATTTGTTTCGGTTTGATTATTAAAATATGAAACATTAAAGTTGCTTACTTGTTTTGTTTCGGGAAAGAACATCCCCGTAAATCCGGTTTCAAAACTGATGGTTTGTTTAGGATTAATATAAAAATCGACGCCTCCCGTTATTCTGTCAAAAACTCGCCTGATATTAAAATTAGGATTATCGTCAGCAGGGTTTTCTGTTATCAAAAGGCCGTTATCATATTCCTTTATACTTGAAGAAAGCATTGCAAAGTTCATAACAGAGTTGTTAATCTTGGCATAAACATTTACTTTATTATAAGTATAGTTCATACTTGTCGAAAAATGGTTGAGAGGAAAATGGTCTCCGTTTTTATTGTCGATATCAATTAAAAACTGTTCTTCGGAATAAAACTCAACACCTTTATAATCATCTTTCAGGATAATATTAATTACGGCAGAATAGCCCTCCAGTGCATACCGACCACTCGGGTCTCGAATTATTTCTACTTTTTTAAGTCTGTCAGGATTAAGGTTAAGAATATATTCCCTGTCTTTTTGTAAACCGTTTACGAGAATCATTATATTGTCTTCGTTGTCAACCTTTATTGAATTGTTATATCTGTCGTAGCTTACGCCTTTTATTTTGTCAAGAACATCTTTTGTGTTTGCCGTCCCGGTTTTCATTTTTCCGGTAATGATATATTCGTCTTTGTCTATTAAAATATTTTCTGATTTTCCGGTAACGGTAACCTCTCCGATTTGATTTTCTTCCGGGTGCAGTTTTATTGTTCCGATAAACTCGGTTCCTGTTTTTATTGTAATGTTAAGGGTGTCCGACTTATAGCCTATATATTGAGCCGTAATTTTATATTTTCCGGCAGAAAGCGGAATTGTAAAAAAGCCTTTCTCATCAGTAACGGCAACTGTTATGAGGCTGTCTTTCAGGTTATGTACACTGACGGTACAAAACTCTATAGGTTTTTTGGTTTTAAAATCTTTGACTTGTCCGGAAACCCCGGTTTCTTTTTCCGCAAAAGCTTTGTTTATGAAAATGGAGAAAAATAAAATTGCAAGAAATATTTTTACGGTGTTTTTCATTTTTAATAATTTTTTTTGGTTCTTATTCCTGACGTGCAGGCAATAGAAAAGTTACATTTATTTAATTTATAATTTCTAATTCAGCGTTTCTGTCCTTTTTTATGTTCAGGTTTAAATTGTTTGAATTATCAAGGTATAATTTTGATTTATCCTTCAGAACTATGTTTGTTTCAATGTAACCGTTTTTAATATCGTATAATTTTACCGAAGAACTCTCTGATGTTTTAATGTTTAAAACATTTGTTTTCAGACCGTATATAAAAACATTTGAGTTTCCTTCGGTTTTAATGTTTACGGTATCTGTTTCGAGTTCTGATATTTCAAGGTTAACACTGTCTGTAAGGATTATGGTTTTAAGACTTTCGGCTGTTATATAATTTTCTTTGTTTTTTATGTTTAAAAAAAAAGTGTCGTTTTTAACTGTCGGACTATTACTGTCGGCAGAAAAATACTGAAACGTGTTTTTATCTGACTGCTCGACAGCAACTTCTCCTTTGCCGAAAAGAACAATAACACTAAAGTCGTCCAACTCAACCGTTTTGCCGTTATCTGTGTTATTTTCAGCAGCAGGTTGTTCAATGTTCTGTTCTTTCAGTATGTGTTTCATTTTGGTTACAGCAGTTAATACAGAAACCGTAATCCAAATTAGTATTGAGACAAAAATACTTACTAATATAATATTACTTTTTTTCATTTTTCTCTGATTTTAAATAGTTTTCATATAGTTGTTCAATTTCTTTAAATTTTATGTTCAGATGTTTTATTGTTTTGAAAAACTCCGGTAATTGTTCGTTAACAAACTCTTCTTTTTTCATTTTTTTTGTAATTTTATATGCATCTTCTGAAATAAAATAACCGATACCTCTTTTATTATATATAATGTCATTATCCTGCAAGTGCTTATATGTTCGCATTACGGTATTAGGGTTAACTTCTGTTTCTACCGCAAAATCCCTGACTGACGGTATACGTTCACCGGATTTAAATTCCCGTGTAAGAATATTTTCATAAAAATAGTCTGCCAGTTGAAGGTATATGGCTTTGTCGTCTTTAAAATTCACTTTATACCTCCTTTTCTTTAATTTTAAAGTAAGTATAAGCCCAAAATGCCGGAGCCGTTACATAATAATACATAATTTCAGGAATTTTTTCGAGCCAATGCCCCTGAATATTAATGTTTACATTTGCCGAATGAAGCCCACTGTTGTTAAAAACCAGGGTTTCAAGTTGCCCTTTTATAATTAATATTAAGAAGGTAACATAAACAATAAAAATTATACCGAACCCGAACACTACCGAAATTGTAAGAAACAATGGTGCTTTTTTGAAAGTTGCAGCACCAGCCAACAAAACGGACTGTATAATAATGAAATGCAAAAACATTTTAAAAGATTCCGCCGCAAGAATATTTACAAACTCAACATTGAATTTATAAATAGTGCCTAACGAATATAAAACTATATTAAAGACATAAAAAGCAGCCGAATATAGAATGATAAAAATAACGGATGTCAGCAGCCATTCCGAGATAAATTTTTCAATAATTGAAGCCGGAAGCATAAGATATGACATTGTTTTCTCTTTTTTTCGAAAATTTGTAAAAGCCATTCCGGAAATAAAGAATCCGGAAATAAAGAATCCTGTATAGTAAAATGTCTGCAAATTGTTTATGTTATTATCTCCGTTTATTATTCTCATAAACAATACTAAAGAGAATATACCGAAAACGGTAATAAACCCGATAAGTACGGACCTTGCATTTTCATATAATGTTTTTTGCATCAGTAAAAAAATACGTTTAAAACTGAATGTTTTTATATTTTCCATTTTGTTTGTTTTTCTGTTTTTAGTTAAATTCTTTTACAACTTTACTGTCTTTTTCAATGATTGAGTTAAAAAGTAACTCGGTATTTATGTGTGAAGGTTCTTCGCCGATGTTGCGAGTGATAACCGAATACCCGGTTATTCCTTTTTCGTAATACAGTATGTTTTCTTCATTAATACTTTTCAACGTTTTGAAAGAAAGTTTATTTGAAATTTCTTCCAAAGACCGGTTAAAAATTATTTTTCCGTTATCAAGAACTACTACAGTATCTATTATTCCTTCAATATCTTTAATTTGATGTGTAGAGACGACAAATAATTTGTCTTCGGTTAATGCAGAAGCCATTAGTTTTCTGAAGGTGCTCTTTGAGGGAATATCTAAGCCGTTTGTAGGCTCGTCAGTAATAAGAATCGGTGTGTCGGCAGCCGTTCCGAAAGAAATGAGAAACTTCTTTTTTTGTCCGTATGACATTTTGCTGAGTTTTTGTTCTGCATCTATGTTAAATTCTTTCAAATATTTGTAAAAATTGCTTTTATTGAAATCGGGATAGAAAGGTGCCGTAATTTTTAAAAACGTTTTTGCGTTAATATCGGGAGTTTCAAACTCTTCCGGAATTAAATAATAACTTGCCAGAGCTTTCGGCATTCTTTTTTTTACATTTAACCCGTTAACGGTAACGGTTCCTGTTTTAGGATGCAATAAGCCTGCAATTTGCTTAAGCAAAGTTGTTTTTCCGGAACCGTTTTTTCCGAGCAAACCGTAAATTTTACCTTTTTTCAGCTTTAAGTTTAGTTCTGAAAAAAGAGGTTTCTTTTGTTGGTAACTGAAACTTAGATTGTTTATTGTTATCATTTTTATCGCTTTAGTGTTCTACAAAACTAATACACTGCAAATGTAAGACTGTTTTTTTAATTTGCAAGTTTTTTTTTATTATTTGAGTAGTTTTATTTTGGAAAGCTTATAATCTCTTTAATTTCTGATATTTATACAAAACCTATTTTGTGCGACATTGGTTTAAATCAGATTTATGACCTATAACAATGTTTCTTATCAAAAAAAGCGGTCATTTTGTCAAAAACCGGTATTTTCTCAACTTTCTTTGAAATAAAAAGTAATAAATTTGGCTATTATCTTTAACTTCAAAATCAAAAACTGTGAAAATTTTTAACCTTTTTTGTATTCTGTCAATTTTTGTTTTTCTGATTTCTTGTAATAAGAATCAAGACTTTTCTAATAAGCCAAGTAATCTCGAATATTACGAGATATTTAAAGATCAGTCTGTTTTTTATAATCCTATAGCGGGCAACCCGGAAATAGACCCGAACTCTTCCGTTATGACAGGCAGCCTTGCAGAACAGCAAGAAAGTCAAGGTTTTTTGATAGCCGTAAAAGAGTGGACGGTTTCTGTTTTTTATGCCGGAGCTGACACGCCTCGTGAAGATGTTAAATTAACAGCGTATTGGGCTCCGAAAAAAAAGCTGTTGAATGTTCCCGTTCCCGAATTTTCAGAACCTGACCCTTCCGGAGACGGAAGCATGGTTATTATAGATACAATTAACGGGTGTGTCTATGATTTTTGGCAAATGAAATATACTGCGAGAGGATGGAAGGCTTCATGGGGAAATGCATTGCCCCTGTCCGGAGACGGCATTTTCCCGAAAGGACTGTCGGCACGAGGCTCCGGTTTTGAACTTTTACAAGGCGTTATTTGGCCTCACGAATTAGAAAGAGGCGAGATAAGCCACGCCTTGGTTTTCAGCTACGATCATACAAAATCCGGCGGCCCGGTAAGCCCGGCAACCGAAAGCGACGGAACATCTTCTGACGATTGGGCGATTCCCGAAGGTGCATTAGTTCAATTATATCCTGCCCTTGATTTAAACTCCTTAGGTCTGAACAGCTACGAAATGACTATAGCAAAAGCTTTACAAGTTTACGGTATGTATCTCTGTGATGACGGCGGCGGAATTCAGCTTTACGCTGTCAACCCTGTTTCTTGTAAAAACAATCCTTATGAAAATATTTGGGGAGACCAAACTTATGTTTCCCTTAACAAAATACCGGCAAACAGGTTCAGAATTTTAAAATTGCCTCCGCAGTCTGACGGAGAAGTTGCAATTGTTACAAATTCTTGTGCCGAGTTCGAATAATAAACATAAGCAGTCTTTAACGATTCTTATTAAGTTTTGACTAATACCATAAGCTTTATTACTCCTGTTTTTACAAGGAATAGACTTTTCCGATATCTTTTTCGGAGAAAAATCAATATCTTTGTTGTCACTCTCGTATATTCAGAGTTTTTACTTTCTTTTAAGGTTTTTTATGAATAGTTCGAGTCAAATGAACCGTAAATCTGCAATAAAGACACTTCTGAAAAAAGTTCTGCTCCTTATTGTTCCTGTGTATGCTGTTTGGGTCTTATACATAGAATATATGCCGATGTATTATAATCGTCCGACAAATACACGGTGGTTTTTTATAAAAGAAAGTTTGTCCGGAAAGTATAAAATTCCGAAAGTAAATAAAGTTTTTTTAGGAGAATCCAGACTAAATGCCGGTATAGACATAACAAAAATTCCGGCATCTTACAGTTTTGCGTCCGGCGGTTCTTCTCCTGTAGAAATGTATTATATTTTAGAAAAATATATCCAAAACTTTTCTAAGCCGGATACTGTTTTTTTATCTGTTTCTCCGCGTTTTTTCTGCGAAATATTTGCTTTTTGGCATTACGGAGTAAGAAACGGGGTTGTTTCTGACAATGATTTCAGAGAAATTATTTCTTTGAAAGAAAAAAAAGATACGGTTTTAGGGAGCTTTCCGAGGTTAAAGTTTTTTCTTTATAAAGCAGACTATCTGTATTATTATCAGTCAGATATCCTTTACAATTATGTTTTTGCCGGCTATAAAAAAAATAAAATGCTTATTGACACAATAATGAAGATGCAGGGCGGGAGACCCCATTCGGGATTAAAAGATTCTTGCAGCGAGTTAAATTATGAAACAAGATATACACATTTTTTCCCTTCCCCGCTTCTTAAGTTGTATTTTGAAAAAACACTATTATTGTGTGAAAAAAATAAAATTAAGCTAATCTTTTTTTCAATGCCGATGAACAAAAGTTCTTTCAAAGAATTAAGCCATTCCTTTGTTTCTGATTACAGCCGGTTTATGAAAGAATATAAGAAACTTTTTCCTGCATTTAACATTTCGGATTCTCTGTATTTTTACCCCGACAGGTAT
>CAMZKI010000272.1 GCA_947311125.1 uncultured Chlorobiota bacterium | reverse complement strand
TTATTGACATAAAATTAAACAATACGGAACCCCGCATTGTAATTGAAGCAAAACTTTACGATCAGCTTCAGCCGGCTACGATATTAATAACAAAAACTTCCGATTTTTTCGATACACTTACATACAATACCGTAAGCGGAGCAGAAGTTACAATTTCGGACAGCAACGGAAATACATTCAATATCCCTGAAACTGATTCGGCAGGATTGTATCAGACAAATCTTTTCGGAGAAACCGGAGAAACATACACTCTGACTGTTAAAGCAGAAGGCAAAACCTATACGGCAACGGCAGAAATGAAACCTCCTCTTAAAATTGACTCTCTTGTCGCCAAATACAGAACAAATCCCCTGCCCTATCAAGATGACGGTTATGATATTATCTGTTACCTTAACGATTCTGCAGATTTTAATGAATATGCAAAATTAGATATTTATAAAAATCAACGAAGAAGCTATGAAATATACTTATTTGAAGACACATACACCGACGGAACAAACTTTGAATATAAATTTTATAACGAAACTTTTCAGATAAACGACACGGCGGCAGTTCTTATTCTCGGTTGCGACAGGTCTGTTTACGAATACCTATACACTTATGCCGAAATTGTAAGCGAAAATTTTCATGATTCCGGAACTCCCTATAACCCCGTAAGTAATATATCAAATAATGCTTTGGGTTACTTCGGAGTTTTTTCCGTCAGCGGAGATTTCTTAATTGTAGGACAATGACTTTTCACTTCTGTTTTTGAACTTTAAAATACTTATCTATTTTTACCTCCTGAAAACAAACTTGTAAATGCTGTTTAATTCGTTAATTTTTTTAATCTTTGCTTTTCTTTTTTTCAGCTTGCTGCCCTTTGTAAACAAGCTGAAAAACAATTATCGCTGGTTATTTTTTACAATTGCGTCATTCATATTCTACGGCTGGTGGGATTGGCGTTTTTTATTTTTGATTATCGGAAGCGGATTAATCGATTTCTATGCCGGGAAATTAATTGTAAAAAAACCGAAATATAAAACACTGTTTCTTATTTTGTCCTTAATCGGGAATCTCGGAAGTTTGGCAGCATTCAAATACAGCACTTTCTTTGCCGAAAATATCAGCTTACTCTTATCTCACTTCGGAATCATTATTGATTTGAAAAGCAAAATTCCCGAATTTATGCTTATTCTTCCTGTAGGAATCAGTTTTTATACTTTTCAATCAATGAGTTATACAATCGACATATACCGCAACCGCCTGAAACCCACAAACAATATTCTGCAATTTTTCTCCTACCTTGCAATGTTTCCGCAGCTTGTTGCCGGACCGATTGTCAGAGCCAGAGATTTATTACCGCAATTAACACGCGTAAAAAAAGTTTCAAACATCGAAAATTGGAACGGACTGAAACTGATTTTAATCGGATTTTTCAAAAAAGTTGTCCTTGCCGATAATATTGCACCGCTTGTAAACTATGCTTTTAACGATTCAAATACGGCACATTCAACAATTTTTTGGTGGATTGCAATCATCGGTTTTGCATTTCAAATATATTTTGATTTCAGCGGATACAGCGATATTGCAAAAGGGCTGGCAAAATGGATGGGTTTTCATTTCAGAATAAATTTCAACCATCCGTATATTTCAACATCAATAAAAGAATTTTGGACACGCTGGCATATTTCCCTTTCAACATGGTTTCGCGATTATGTTTACATACCGCTCGGCGGCTCGCGAAAAGGAAAAATACGAAGCCACGTAAATATGTGGATAACCATGATTGTTTCGGGTTTTTGGCACGGTGCCGCCTGGACATTCGTAATTTGGGGGGCTTTACATGCCTTTTTCTTAAGTCTGGAACGCATTTTTAAACTTCCGAAACTGTTTTTTAAAATTCCCGGAGGAAAAATACTCGCCCTTATACTCCTGCTTTTTCAAGTTATGATTGCATGGGTATTTTTCCGTGCCGAATCCTTTCATCAAGCCGTAAATATTATAAAATATATGCTTAATTTTAATTTCTCGATTGATTTTGACGTAAATAAAAATTGGTTTATTAACGGTATTTTCTATATTTCCGTAGGAATTTTAATTGAAGCATACTATTTCTTTAACATAAAAAAATGGTCGTATAATTTAAATATGAATTCTGTTTACAGAAAAATAATTGAACCCGCTTACTTAATAATTTTGATTTCGGCAATTATATTCTTACGGGGAAAAGGACAAGAATTTATATATTTTCAATTTTAAAACTTTATGTTTAACAAAAAAGTCATATCAACTCTACTTTTATCATTAATTTTCGCCGTAATTATCGCATTAGTTACCGATAATAAAATGGATGACGAAAATTATAAAGCTCTTTTTGTTCATAAAGTCTTTACTACAGAAAAATACAACCTTGTTATTGCCGGTGATTCAAGAATTTACAGAGGAGTTTCTGCCGAAATAATCGGTAAAAAATTAAAACTTAAAGCATTAAATCTGGGATTTTCTTCCGGCGGACACAGCAAACTTTTATTCGACCTTATTGATACACATCTTGACAAAAAAAGTCCGAACAAAATTATAATTCTAGGCATAACACCGGTATCATTAACAGACAGAGCTGCAAATAACGGACATATTAAACGTGTTCTTAACAGAAAAAAAGAAGAAGTATTGGAATATGAATACCTGTTTCCCGTAAAACTATTTTTTGCACCTACTACACCGTATAAAATCAGAAAAAAACTCAGTAATAAAAAATACAATGACTACCGTCAGGAATTTCATATAAACGACGGGTGGATTGCCTCGTGGTACGACAGCCCCATTCCTTACAGAGCATTAAAAAGTTATAAAAACCAATTTACTAAAACAACGGTTAACAAACAACTGATTCAAAATTTATATAAAAAAGTCAGCGAATGGAAAGCGGAAGGAATTACGATTTACGGATTTTATCCGCCCTCTTCCGCAAATATGAACGAACTTGAAAAAAATCTCTCCGGATTCGACAACAAAAAATTTATAAACGGTTTTTTAAATGCCGGCGGCTGTTGGATTAACATCGAAAAACATTATTTCTCCTTCGACGGCAGTCATTTGGAAAAAGAAAGTGCAATACGCTTATCAAACGAAATTGCCGATAAAATTTTACGAAACGATATTATAAAAACATACAATCCCGATATTAAAATTAACGATATTTACAGACCCGTAAACTATGCTTATGCAGAAGAAATAAACTCTTTGAAAAAAATAAAACTCTTTGACACCGGCGAACAAAAAATCACTCTGTTTAAAGAAGATTTGAAACAGGCGAAACAAAAAAATATCAAAAAAATTACAGTTGAAACATCTGTTCTTTATAAAGATTCAATAACCGGAGCCAAGCTCGCATGCAAAATAAAAAACTCAAAAGCAGAAATTAATACCGACTACAGCACCCTTCCTAATCGCCGGTGCAAATTATATTTAACACTTAATTTCTCAGAAAATTATTCAAAAAACGACAGCTTGGAAATTTTCCTTAAAAATCCCGGGAATAGAGAATTTTATATTGACAGTTTAAAAATTTACTACATTTCAAAATAAAGTTTAATTTTACCTTAATGAAGTTAAGCATTGTAATACCTGCATACAACGAAGAACAAAACATATTTCCTCTGTATCAAAAAATAACAGAGGTTTTAAACAATTATGATTTTGAATGTCTTTTTGTTGATGACGGCAGCAGCGATAATACGTTTAACGAAATAAAAAAAATCTCAGAAAAAGACAAACGAATTAAAGGCGTCTCATTTTCGAGAAATTTCGGACATCAAACGGCATTACTTGCAGGACTGAAAGAATCTGAAAATGAAATTATTATAAGCATGGATGCTGACGGACAACATCCGCCGGAAATAATACCGAAATTAATAAGCGAATATAAGAAAGGTTTTGATATTGTAAATACAAGAAGAATTGCAACGGCTGATGCCGGTTTTTTTAAACGATTAAGCTCTAAATGGTATTATCAATTGTTAAATGCACTGACAGATGTTGAAATTGAAAAAAACTCTTCCGATTTCAGATTGATGTCGCGAAAAGCCGTTGACGCATTTCTGCAAATTGATGAAAAAGATCGCTTTACGAGAGGACTTATAAAATGGATAGGTTTTAAACAATCAATTATTGAATTTGAAGCTCCGAAACGGATGCACGGAAAATCAAAATACACATTACGAAAAATGCTTCGCTTTGCGTTTGACGGAATAACGTCTTTTTCTGCCAAACCGCTTAAATTCAGTATGATTACCGGCATACTGTCGATTTTTGCCGGTTTTATTTATTCAATATACATTTTAATAATGTATTTCAGCGGAAATACGACGCCGGGTTGGGCATCAACTATGTTGGTAATTTTAATTCTCGGCGGTTTTCAGCTGTTAAGTATCGGAATTGTAGGAGAATATATTTCAAGAATTTTCAATGAAGCAAAAAACAGACCGCACTTCTTTATAAAAGAAAAGTGTTAAATTTATTTTGTATTTAAAACAGACGGCTTTCCCGTTTTTCTGTCATATTTTATTCTTTCGGTAACATATAAAACAGTTTCACCTTTATACACTAAACTGTCAAGGGGCTTTCCGAAATTATTTTTGATTTTTTCCTTATCAAATTTATTTAAGATAATAAAATTAAAAACCGGTTTATTATACTCGCCTTTATCGTAATTAAAATACCAATTTTTGTTCATTACATGAAACCAAGGATTTAATTTTTCACTTGCAACCGTATAAACTCTCAATCCTTTTTCCGAAAACATCGTTGTATATTTTGCATCCCAGTATTGAGACAATCCGTATCGTAAATTATGTTTTTCGGCAAAATCATCAATAATTTTAACTTTTTCGGGATAAAATTCCGTAATTTCTTTTACTTTTTCAAATACATTTTTATTCTTAAAATTCAAAAAAACTATTCCGACATAAAAAATTATCAATGCACCCGAAATGAGTTTTATATACTTAATTTTCTCTTTAAAAATAAGATAAAGAAATATAGCGATATTGAAAACACCGAAATAAAAAGAGAAAATATTGTATCGCAAATGAGCTTCTCCGAGATAATAGCCGTTAAGAGCCGGAGAAAATAAAGTTATTAAAATTGAAAAAAATACCATTGTAAAAAATACGGTTTCTCCTTGTTTCTCTTTTTCGTTTTTTACGCCGGATTTTATTTTTAAATAATTCTTAAAAATTAAAACCGGTAAGATGATAACATTTAAAATCGCCGTTATTGATATAAATCCCTGCACTCTTAAATCTCTTACATAATTGTAATGCTGAGAAAAAAGTTTATTCAGCGAAAACAAAATATTATCGTAATTCAAGTATTTTCGGTCTAAACCGATGCAATGAAAAACGGGATTTATTTTGGTGTATTTAAACAAAATAAGCGAAACAAACGAGGACAAAATAACTAAAAGACTTGCAATTTTCAATTTTCGACTTTTCAGAAAAATAAAATTCAAAATAAAAACAACAGTAACAGGGAAAGTAAACATAACAAGAAACAACCTGTCGTTATAAGTTCCGATAAAAGTTATCAATAAAGTTAAAATAAGAAATGTTCGTTTTTCTGAATTTAAATATTTAAAAAAGAAAATAAAGGCAAGTAATGCGTTGATAAACATCCCTGTATGAAAAGAATGACTAAAAATGAAATATGTGTATAAAAAATTTTTTGACAATAAAGCAGCCAAAAGAAATACCGGAAACAACAAATTTAAAAGCCCCGAATATTCAAGATTTATTTTCGGAATTATTGTTTTCAATAATACGTTTAACAATCCCAAAATAAGGAAATACTGAACAAAACTAAACACCAAATATGCCGTTCTGAAATCGGAGAACAGAGTATTTATAATAAAATACAGAAACATATCCGGAAAAAAATTCGGTGCGGCATTAAGATACCAACCCGAAAATCCTGTTCCGTCAATAAATAAATCTTTATAAATCGAAGCCAAATAAAGAGTATCGGAATTGAAATAAATTCTGAAACTTTCACTGTCAAAAGAAGCAAAAACCAATGCAACGAGTAAAAAATTAATTACCCAAGTCAGTACATAAAAAATATGTTTGATGTTTTTCATA
This sequence comes from uncultured Chlorobiota bacterium, assembly GCA_947311125.1. Classification (GTDB taxonomy): domain Bacteria; phylum Bacteroidota; class Bacteroidia; order Bacteroidales; family JAADGE01; genus JAADGE01. The sequence goes on along the minus strand of CAMZKI010000272.1, from coordinate 9,144 downwards.
TCCGAATGCCAAAATTAAAACTTTTCGGCTGTTAAAAAATCATTTTATATCTTTGCCGGGAAAATTTATAAGTAAAAGCAGTGTTAAAGAAGATAAGCCTGAGTAAATACGTAATATTGCTTTTTATTTTGGCAATACCTTTTGTCAATTTTAATCATCATAAATACAGTAAAGGCGAAGGAGTAATTGTTTGGGACATAAAATCTTACTATGCCTACCTGCCTGCCGCATTTATTTATAAAGATTTATCTCTTGAATTTATACATAAAAACAAAACGCTTGATTTCGGCAAATGGATTTGGCCGGTAAAAACACCTGCCGGAAAAGAAGCTATACTTACCTCCTGCGGTTTATCTATGCTGTATTCTCCGTTTTTTTTCATTGCACATACTTATGCAAAAATAAGCCCGAAATACGCTGCCGACGGTTACAGCAAACCCTACCATGTTGCTCTTACTTTTAGTGCTTATATCTATTTTATACTTGCACTTTTTATTTTACGCAAAATATTGCTCAAATATTTTAATGAAAAAACAACGGCATTAACCCTGTTTTTTATCGGTGCGGGAACAAATTTGTTTTATTACGTAACCTATGAGGCACCTATGCCCCACTCTTATAATTTTTTTCTTATTGTTCTGTTTCTTTGGCTGCTGATAAAATGGTATAAAAATTTAAATATAAAAAACACCGTTTTTCTCGGTTTAACCGCCGGATTAATTACCCTCATTCGCCCTACTAATATTCTGATTTTATTGCTGATACCTTTATACGGCGTAAGCGATTTTCAAAAATTTAAAGAAAATATCAATATATTATTGAAATATTGGTATTTGATACTTGTAATGATGTTTTCGTTTATCCTTATTTGGATACCGCAATTTTCCTATTGGTACTATGTTTCCGGAAAAATATTTTATTTTTCATACGGAGCAAAAGGTGCGAGTTTCTTTTTCGACAATCCGCAAGTTACTGATTTTCTGTTCAGTTGGAAAAAAGGATGGTTTGTTTACACACCGATAATGCTGTTTGCCGTATTCGGCATATACCGGCTTTTTAAGCTGAAAAATCCTTTCGCAACAGGAACTGCAATTTATTTAATATTAAATGTTTACATTCTGTCATCGTGGTGGAGCTGGTGGTTCGGCGGGTCATTCGGTTTGCGGGCAATGGTTGATATGTACGGACTTGCCGCTTTGCCGCTTGCCGCTTTAATCGAAAAAAAAAGAAATCCGAATTTTCTGAAACATATCCTTATCGGAATACTTTTTTTGCTTACTTTCTACAATCAATTTCAAATTCAGCAATATAAAAACGGTGCCATACACTATTGGTGGATGAACAAAGAGGCATACCGGGCAAATTTTCTGCACCTGCACCCTACTTGCAAGTATTGGAAAGTTTTAAGAAAACCGGATTACGAGAAAGCCCGAAAAGGGATATATGTTACTGTTCCTGTTTATGATAAGCACAGTGTAATTTCGGATTCCTTATTAAAAACCGAAATATTTAAAAATATAAAAGACAGCATTGTTTCGGATTCTTTATCGGGGATTTATGCCGACAGCATTATAAAATCGCATAAAGCGGGTAAATATTTTAAAAAACTGAAACTTGAATACCTGACAAATTATATTGACAAATGTGCAATGTGGAAAAAAGAAGTTAAGGAAAAAGCCCGAAAAAATAACATTTCATACAAAAATGCCTTAAAAGCCGAAGCCGAAAGGGTTTACAATACGTATTCGGAAAAATATGAGGATACGTTTAACGACTGATTTATTTTTTAATTTTATCCGAATATTTCAGCATTAAAGCTAAAGCGAAGATAAATAATTCGCCGAATAAAAACCAAACTCTTGAAACAACGGATATTGTTGTTGCATGGTGTAAATCAACGCTTAACATTACTAACAAGCCGGTTAAAATTCCTTCGCGAAAGCCGATACCTCCGGGAGCAATGAGCATTACAATACCCAAAGTTACCGAAAGCGGAAATGAAAAAGCTGCCGAAAGTTCTAAAATATCAGGCGAAAATGCTGATGCCAAAAACCAAAATGCAGCGGAAAAAACTAACCAATAAATAAAAAAAACAGGCAGTATTTTTACAACTTCATTAAAAGAAATTAAAGGTATATTTATTTCTTTTTTAAAAAGGATTTTAATTGTTTTTATCAGCAAATTGTGAAAAAGGTTCGTAAATATAACCAATGTGAGAAAAATCCATAAAAATAAAAGAGGCAGTGCAAATTTTAAGGTTTCTTCGGTAAAGAAAAACGTTATGCTGCCGATTATAATACCTGTCCACAAAACAATTAATTGTGTATCAAAAGAGCGTGTAATAATATTTTTGCGTTTATAGCCGTATTTTTTTGAAATATATTCGGCTTTTCCGAGAATAACAAATACTTTTCCGGGAATATATTTGGTAAATACAAATAAACCGAACGAAATAAGTGCATCTTTTACGGTAACGTGGTAATCTTTTTTTAAAGCAAAATACCAATTCAGACATTGAAATAAAAATCCCGAAAAAAGTAACAAAAAGGATAATATCAGGTAATAATAATTATAGACTTTCGGAACTTTCAGATAATCGGCTTTTATCAAACCGACAATAACAAATACAATCGAAATGTAAATCAGGTATTTCAACCGATTTTTTAATTTCCCCGAAAATTCTTTTTTCATTTTTGCTCGGATTCGTTTGCTTTAATTTTTAAATCTTCGATGTTTATTTTAAAATTTGTATTAAAAAAAGAGTTAATTTTTTTCTCAATAAAATCGGAATCAAACATCGTTTTCATATCAACAGTATCAAAATGTTTATTCGATTTATATTTTTTAATAAACCACGCATTTTTTATATCGGCAGTTTTTTCGTATCGTCTTATTATTTTTTTGTCTGAAATCCAATTTTGTAAAGGAAAAATATTTATTTGCCAAAACGGGATAAAATTATGAGCAATAAAACTTTTTTTCTTTAATCTTGAAAATTTATAAAACGATTTTGCAAAATCTGCACTGTTCCTGTAAATATGTACTATACAAACATTTTCCGATTTTATTATATCATCGGGAATCATCATTGCGGTAAGCGGGTCGGTATTTATTAAAAAATCGGACTTATTGTGTTTTAACAAATTGCGAAAGATTATTTTTTTAATAAAATTAAAATCGGAGCGTGTATAATAAAGTATGTTTCCGATAATATTTGCAAGTCGCGAAATTTTTGTTTGATGTAAAACGGTAAATTTTTCTGATAACCGGCTTTGTAAAATTTGAGACAGTCGAACCGTCCCGCACCTTCCGGTTGATACAAAAATCATTATTTTTTCGGGTTCTTTGTTTTGCATTATCTTATCAAATTCAAAATTCTTTTTATAAAATTTACGACGGTATCTTTCAGCATATTAACTAAATTTTCAAAATACGAATCAGCCCACCTTTCCGGATGTGTTACAATTGCAATTCGGACATCTTTATTCGACAAAATAAAGTTTATTAATTCATCGGTATTTTTTATGTCGGCTTTTAAACCGGAATTTACTTTATCTCTTAAATTAACCGAATTTTCGCTCCAACTTCTTCCCGTATCGGTAAAATAATAAATATCTGAGTAATCAATACTTAAAAATGCCTCACCTTTTATCCCGTATTTTTCAAAATCAACGGCTTTCCATAAATCTCTGTTATCGTAAGGCGACAGAGGTCTGCCGTGCATAGAAATTGTATGAACTTCAGCATATTCTTTAAATTTATTAAGATGATTTTCAAAGAATTGCAGTGCCTTTTTTAAGTTGCCTTTTGCAAGAGATAAATCTTCGTAGTGATAGCCGATTTCGTGCCCGAGTTTTTTTATTTTTTGTATTATATCGGTATTAAAAGATGTTTTTACAATTCTGAAATAATATGTCGACTTTATCTTATATTTATTTTCAAGCTTTGCAATTTTTAATGAGTTAAAGGGTTTCCTGTCAACATCATGTCGCAAAATAACGGCTTTTTCGGGTTTTAATTTAATAAAATCGTAAATTCCGTAAACCGAAATATTATTTTCCGATAAAGATTTTAAAAAGGCCTCATATTTTTTTACGGTAAAATCTGTCATTACGATTTATACAGCCGTTCGTTATCCTGAATATCCATCCACATAGCAAAAAGCAGCGATTGAAACCCCGAAATAACTAAAAACACAAAAATAAGCAGGTTGTTTCCGAGAATTGATTCGCCTTTGGTAAAAACTTTTTCGATAATATCAACGGCAAAGGGAATTGCGAAAATAAATAAGACAAACGACAAGTTATACAGCAAAAATAAAGGATGAAAATCACGAAATAAGTATTTTATCCACAGGCGTTTAAAGAAAGATTTAAAAAGCAGCCACGATATTTTCGGGATAACTTTCATAACTTTCATTTTTGATTTTTCGCCTATGTCGTAAATCGGTTTTATTTCAACCTCTTTAAGCGTGCAAAAAGCAATATTGAGTTTAACGAGCATATCGTTGGGCATTCCGTAGCTTTTGTAAATATCGTAAAGTCGAATTGAGTTTAACGCCTTTTTTGATATTGCCGTATAGCCGGTTTGCGTGTCGGAAACATGCCAATAACCGGAAGCCATTTTTGTAAGTATAGAAAGAATTGAATTTCCGAAAAAACGCACTTTCGGAATGACGAGCCATGCACTTCTGTGTATCAGCCGGTTGCCTTTTACGTAATCAATATTTTCTTCTGTAACCGGTTTACAGATGTCGTAAAGTTCGTCGGGGTCCATTTGTCCGTCGCCCGCCATTACCGCCGTTACGTCAATATCGTTGTCCTTGCACCACTTGTATCCCCTTGCAATTGCAGCACCTACGCCGGAATTTTTCAATAAATTTATCAGGATTATTCGGTCGGTTTCCGGTTTTTTATTCACAACTTCCGAAGACGCAAAATATTTCATTTCTTCGCTATTGATACGGTCGGCAACTTGCTCGGCTCTGTTATATCGGTTTTTTTTTGCTTTTTCCTTTTCGGGAAGTTTTTTTACCGGATTTTGCTTTTCGATGTATTCTTGAACAATTTCCGAAGTTTTATCTGTCGAACAATCGTTTACTATAATTATTCGGTCAACAAAATCGGGCATAGTTTCGATTACAGTACCTATTTGCGTTTCTTCGTTGTATGCCGGAACAACAACGGCAATGGTTTTATCTTCAATCATCAGCTTGATATAATTACTGTTGTCCTAATTTAAAATACAAACCTGTTTCGATTGTCGGCAGAAGATAATAATCCTGAACATCTGTAATATTATAACCGCCGTAACCTGCCATAACGGTAAAACGCACTTTTCTGCCTACTTCAAATCCTGTTCCGAAACCGACATTATAACTTGTTCTTGTTTCTTCTTGCTCGGTATATGTATTATAATAAGTGCTGTTAATCAGTAAATGATTTCCGAGATAAAGATAAAAGCGAGTGTATTTTTTGTTTGTCAAAGAATATAAACCGGTTAAACCTGCACTTACAAACTGAAAATCGTTTGCTTTAAGCGGAATTGCCGTTACTTGAACACCGTATTTTTCGGACCAATGTCTGAAAGATAAGCCGATACCGGTCGTAAAACCGGCGTGCATACCGAGTTCATTCGATATATTTATAACTTCGTTATTTTCTGCTTCTTGGGCTGACACGGGTAATGCCAGAAATACAACTGTAATTAAAGTAATAACTTTTTTCAGTTTCATTATTTTATAGTTTAAGGTTTAAAAATCCATATTTAATGAAAAATAGAATATACGAGGCAAAATAATATTGTTATCAATACCCCACGCCCAGTCCAAGCGAACAAAATATCCGAAAATTTTACTTCTTACGCCTAAACCGTATCCGAAGACAACAGGGCTTCTGTTTTTGTCAATAACAACGGTTACGGGACCGGTTTTAACAGTTTCGGTATTATAAGCATTTGAAGAGTCGCTTGGCGTAAGTCCTGACCACGCAGAACCTGCATCTGCAAAACCGATAATTTGAAGATTATTGAAAAATGATGAATTAAGCGGACGATTGGCAAAATATTTTATTATCGGAAAACGAATTTCATTATTTATAACAAAAAAATTAGTGCCGTTACGTGCATTTTGAACAAAGCCTCTCATATTTGTCGCAACTGCCTGATATACATAATTTTCATTCTGATTTATATCTACGGAATAATCAAACTGCATTTTGTTAGGATTAAGGACATACCAATTATCAACACCGCCGAGATAATACAGCAATTTACTTTTACCGAAGGATGCTCCGGCAGCAAATCTGCTTGCAAAAATTAAGTCTCTGTGAATTCTTTTATAAAATCTGAAGTCTCCTCCTACAGTAAGCAGATTAGTATATCCTTGGTCAACTTCCTGATAGTATTCGGTAAATAATTTAAAACGCGTTCCGTCGTATAAATTTAAGCCTAAATTTCGGGTATCATCATATATGTATTCTAATTTGAGACCTGAAAAAAATTGATGCATTGACGGTTCTGCCAGTGTAGGAACGTCATTGGCAAGATATATACCTTTATCGTATCTGAAACTTAAGGTTCCTCTTACCGCCGCAACCTGATTAAAAGGATATTTCAATATATACATCAATTCATTAGATATTGTTTTTCCGTAAAAAGTATATGTTGCATCACCATATTCACCCACATAGGTTTGCCTGTGAAACAAGTATTGTTTATCAACTCTTTTTTTTAAGTTTTCCAAACTCAATAAGTATTCAAAGCTGTTAAGATTTGCTCCCATTCTGAAACCGCCGGTTATTCTGTAATCTTCAAATAAATCGTAAATACCTGCTTTGGTAAAAATATTCATACCCGGATTAAAGTAATATGCACCGCCGGTAAAAACCTGATATGAATTATTAAGCAAACCGAAATCTACCTGTTGTGTTAAATGATTTGTATAAAAATTCGTAAGATAGTTATATGTAGGCATAAAATCTGAAGTATCCTTTTTTTCAAATATTGTATCAATTATAGGATGGAGCTGATAGTATTTTATTTTCCTTTCTGTTTCAAAAATATAGGTATTTATATCAACGGGAATACTGTCGGGATGAAGTAAGTTTTCGGGAGGATTTTTTCTCAGGCTGTCTAATCGTTTTTTTTGTAAAATTCTTTCTTGTTCTTTAACAATACGCATACTGTCGGCATATTTAAGTTGCGATGTAAGGATTTTGCGATAATGTGTCGGTTTTATATTTTTAATTTTTGAAAAGTTTTCATTTTCATCAAAAATAAACCATCTCTTATTGTTAAAAATAATATCATCCGTTATTTTTTCTTTCTTATTATAATCAAAAAATTCTATGTTACGGGAATAGTCTGTTATTAAAAAATCATCGGTAAAATAACGATAATGTATTGTCGTATCAATGAAACTTATTGCACTGTCATACTCTACTATCTGCCGGTTTACAATTCCCGTTTTGTCGGTTAAGGTCATATACTTATTTTTTTTAACCTCAACGGGTAAATTTTCATCGTAATACGGGGTTTCGGTAAGTTGTTCCGTAGTTTTTTTCTTTAAGTCATAAACAAATAAATCTTTTTGCTGAGAATATTTATTTTTTTGGTTTCTGTTTGAAGCAAAAATAATTTTTCCGGAGTTGTCAATAAAAGAAGGGTTAAAATCATCGGCGGCATCATCTGTTATCCTGTCATAATTTCCTGCTGCTACGTTGTAAATAAAAATATCGGTTTGACCGTCAATAACTGCCGAAATCGCAAGCAAAAAACCATCGTCAGAATAAGATGCTGACAAAATTTTATCAAAAAACAGAATATTTCTTCTCTTAAGGCTTTTGTCTTTAACATTATACATATACATTCTCAGGTATCCTTGTTCCTCAACAAAAAATGTCAAACTTCCTGCAAAAGGATGCCATACAAGAACAGGATATGTAAAATCGGGTATTTGGTCTAAATCGTGTCCTTTTTTTCTTATTGTCTTTACTTTTTTGTTTTGCTTGTCGTAAAGTCGAATACGATATTTTCCGGACTGATTAGTTACATAAGCTATATATCTGTTATCCGGACTTATTTTTACGGTTTGGAATACTTTGTTTTTTTTAGATTTAAGAATCTCATATTTTTTGTCGGGCAACTCTACGGTTTCCAATCTTTCTCCAAATCTTTGCTTATAAAAATCTTTCCACAACGGTGATAATTCTTTTATGGAAAGCCCGAGAACAAAACGGAATCCGCTGTCAATACTTTTATTAATCCTTGTCATATAAATTATGCTCGGTATTACATCTTTTCCGTATGTCTCACCTATAAAATACCAAAACGAATGACCTGCATATTCAGCATCTTTCCCTGTAAGGTGATTTATTTTTTTATATTTTTTACTCTGAAAACCGTCTTTTATTCTGTTTTCAATATAGATATTCCACTCTTCGCTCAAATAACTTATCAATCCCTTTTCATACCAGTCAGGAAGTTCTATCAATGTTGAGTTTGTAAATTTTTTACCGAAACTTCCTCCGTAAAGCATATCATTTATAAGAACTTTTGTAATGCCCGAGGTTATCTGTTTCTCCATACTTTTATAATCGCCTTCGTAGTACACAAATATCTTATTATCTATTATTTGTGTAGCGCCTCCTATATTTGAATTTTCATTTCCTGTATCGTAGCCGACATTACTTTCTCTAAAAGAAAATAAGTTTTTATAAGTAAGAAAAATAAGGCGTTTTTGCAGCCCGTATCCGAAAAAATTTTCTATTTCAGGAATCTTAGTTTCGGCTATTCGGGCAACTTTTCGGCTTAAACTGTCGCCGTTTTTGTAATAATACACATCAAACCTGTCAAATCTGTGGTACTTCCAGTATCTGTTATGGAACTGCACCCTGTTTTTTCCGAAAGTCATTTGATGCCCGTTATAAAACTGAGCAGTTCCGCTTTCCTGAAAAAAAACAAAGATTATAATAATAAAAAGTTGTCGATATTTTTTCGTGATTTTCAATTCTAAATTATTTATTTAGCATCCCTAAAGCACAAATTTAAAAAATAATGTGAATTGACTTTAATAAAATCTTATAAATATACAAAGACAGAACATATATTTTGAGATAATAATATTAAGGACACAAATTTATATAA